>JANMJN010001040.1:0-8356 GCA_031371355.1 Saprospiraceae bacterium | reverse complement strand
GTTCTTAAAATAATGCGCCACAAACATATCCATGTTGGATAATCTAAGTAAATGATTGTATCTGCCTGCTCGATTCTGATGTCCAAAGTGCCAGAGTAATTGCCATCAATTATCCAATACGGTTTATTGGCTAATTGCTGTACAATTTTTTTCCATTCGTTTTTATCCGTTTCTTCCCAATTGGGCTTCCAATAATATTGGTCTAAATGAATGAGTTCAAGTTGGGTAAACTCCTGTAACTGCTTGGAAAAAGTGGATTTTCCAGCACCACAACAGCCTATGACCAAGATTCTTTCCATTTTATTCTATGTTTAGTAGAAATCCAATATGGTATTGGGCTGACTTAATTTAGTAAGAAACAGCGGTATAAGAGACGGTACAAAAGAAGGTATAGTAAACAGGAATTTGAATGGTTATTTTTTTGCAAAAAGATAACCATTCAAATTCCTGTTTACTATACCTGTGCCAAATTAATAAGGTCTTGTTGCTGCGAATGCAGATATATCCGATTTCATCGCTTGCAAATAGTCAATATCGTCATAACCATTTTGCATATTGTCTTTTTTGTAACTATTGATGTCAAAACTTTCGCTTTCGCCTGTTGAAACAATCGTGATGGTTTGCGCAGCTAGGTCAACCGTTAACAATGCATTTGGGTCAGCTTCGATGGCTTTAAAGATTTTATCTAAAAAGTCAGCCGATACTTGAACGGGCAAAAGACCAATATTTAAAGAATTGCCCTTGAAAATATCTGCAAAAAAACTCGAAACGACGCAACGGAAGCCGTAATCGTAAATCGCCCATGCTGCGTGTTCACGGCTCGAACCGCTACCGAAGTTTTTGCCACCAACAAGGATTTTACCGCTGTAAATGGCGTTGTTCAAGACAAAATCCTGCTTCGGTGTGTTGTCGTTATTGTAACGCCAATCACGAAAAAGGTTGTCACCGAAGCCGACACGCTCGGTTGCTTTCAAAAAACGAGCAGGAATAATTTGGTCAGTGTCCACGTTTTCAATAGGTAGTGGTACTGCTGTATCTGTTAATATGGTGAATTTATCGTAAGCCATTATTATAATGATGAATTATGAATGATAAATGATGAATAGAGGCGGGAGGTTGAATTATGAATGATAAATCATACATTTTCTTTCTGATTGTTCTTAATTACAATAAAGAAAGTTAAGATTTAGTAAATTTTAAAAATTTACTAAATCTTTTACCCCCTCAGTATAAACAGCCAAAATGACGTTTTACATTAGGTCACGTGGGTCAGTTACAACGCCTGTAACAGCAGCGGCTGCAGCAACAAGCGGACTTGCCAACAACGTTCGTGCGCCTGGACCTTGACGACCTTCAAAGTTGCGATTAGAAGTACTAACAGCGTATTTTCCAGCTGGAACTTTATCATCATTCATCGCCAAACACGCAGAACAGCCCGGTTGACGTAGGGCAAAACCCGCTTCTGTCAATATATCCAAAATGCCTTCTTCTTTGATTTGAGATTCAACGATATGCGAACCAGGTACGAGCCAAGCTGTTACGTTATCGGCTTTTTTACGACCTTTAACGATGGATGCGAAGGCACGGAAATCTTCAATACGCCCATTTGTGCAACTGCCGAGGAAGACATAATCAATCTTTTTGCCTTTCATCGCTTCGTTTTCATGGAAACCCATATAGCTTAAGGCTTTGTCATAAGTCGTTTTACCTCCGCCAACTTGTTCTGCTGTTGGAATGGAAGCTGAAACACCTAAGCCCATGCCAGGGTTTGTGCCGTAGGTAATCATCGGCTCGATTTGGCTACCGTCATAGACGTATTCCTTATCAAAAACAGTTCCTTCGTCTGTTTTTAAAGTGCGCCAATATGTGACTAATTGGTCCCATTTTTCACCCTTAGGTGCCAATGGACGACCATTAAGGTAGTTAAAAGTCGTTTCGTCAGGTGCAATCATACCGCCTCGTGCGCCCGATTCGATACTCATATTGCAGACGGTCATACGACCTTCCATGGTCATATTTTCAAAAACTTCACCCGCATATTCTACGAAATAGCCTGTTGCGCCACTTGCTGAAATTTGAGAAATGATGTACAACGCCACGTCTTTAGGCATAACACCTTTGCTCAATTTGCCAGTTACGGTAATGCGCATTTTCTTAGGCTTCGGCTGCATGATACATTGTGACGACAAAACCATTTCCACCTCCGAAGTACCAATGCCAAAAGCAATGGCACCAAAAGCACCATGCGTAGAAGTATGCGAATCACCGCAAACAATAGTCATACCTGGCAAAGTGATGCCGTTTTCAGGTCCAACAACGTGAACGATGCCGTTCTTTTCATGCCCCAAACCCCAATGTGAAATGCCATATTTCTTCGAGTTGCGTTCCAAAGCATCCAATTGATTCGCTGACAATTTATCCTGAACAGGCAAATGTTGATTGATTGTCGGTGTGTTGTGGTCAGCAGTAGCAAAAGTTCTGTCAGAGAACATAACATCCAAACCTCGGCTTTCTAAGCCCACAAAAGCCACTGGACTGGTCACTTCGTGGATGAAATGACGGTCAATAAAGAAAATATCGGGACCATCAGCGATATGTCGAACCACATGCGCATCCCAAACTTTGTCGAATAATGAAAGAGCTGTATTATCCATTTTTGTTATTAATTTTTTTTATGGGGCGAAATTAAGGGATTTGTTGAAATTAATAAGACAAAATGATGTAGCGGATTACGATGTCCAAAATAGGGCGTTGTGATCTTGAACTTCACCGATATATAGCTAAGTTGTCAGCATTATCCAAAATCTATCTCATTTTCCATATGTAGGGTGTTCTTGCGTCTGGTTGACTCTTCTTGCGTCGGGTTGACCTGTTTTGTGCCCCGTTGATTCTTAAGAGTGTCATGCAGCATAATATGAACATTAAGCCGTATTGAATGCTTCGAAGTGTCGTCTTTTTGACAATCCATAGATACGGAGGAGTATTGAACACGCCTACATAAAACTCTTATATACAGCGACAAAATGCGCCATTGTGCCTAACAGCGTTAAACAATGCCAAACAGCATGTGTGTATTTTCGACTCCGCCATTTATAGAAAATAATACCAATCATATAAGCAAAGCTGCCGAATAGAATCCATTCAAAGACCTCTAAACTCATCGTTTTTGAGATCGGTTTGGCAACAAACACAAGCATCCATCCTAAAAAAACATAAAGCATAATAGACAACCATTCTAATTTTCCTGTGAAAAACAATTTAAAAACGATGCCTAAGACAATAATAATCCACATGGTTGTCATAAAAAACAGGGCTTCTTCAAAGGGTATGTATCTAAAAATAATGGGTGTGTAGGTACCACCAATCAAGAGAAAGATGCAGATGTGGTCGCAAATATGTAATATGTTCTTATTTCTGGGATGTTGAACGGCATGGTAAATCGTTGAGGACAAATAGGTTGCCAACATACCGCCACCAAAAATGTAAACCGTTATTACTGAATAAGTTGTGCCATAATGAGATGCTTGTTTTATCAGAAACGGTATGGCGATGAGGGTGAATACAACACCCAAACCATGTGTCAGAACATTGATGCGTTCCTCTTCAAGCGTTTGTGCACGGTAATTTTTCACTTTGCGTATTTCACTTTTCATTTCCTTATTTTGCCATAATTTCAAAAACTTGTTCTAAGCGATTGCCGTTAGCATCCACCAAAGTTAAACGATGTTTTCCAATGGTGGGTTGTAAAGCAATTTGATGAAACGTTTTAGTTGATGCGACAAACTCATTGTCTAAATGCCAATAGATTTGAGCGTCGGCTTCCCGATGGGCAACGCGGAAAATGGTGGCACTTAGTTTTCCATCAAAATCTATGGGGACAAATATTTTAGTTACGGACTTTGGATAAATCAACTGCATAGGGTTCGTTTTACTCGAAACGGTGCGACAATCGGCTCTATACTGAGGGGGGGGCTGATAGTTCGGATGCCGAGGTTTGAAATAAAATTCCTCCAATGGTGGCAACAAAAACCAAGGACGATGCACCATATTTCGAGGGTCTTCACATTCACCTGTGACTTGAAATTTTTCTGTTTTATCCAAATGCACCAATTGGTGAAAAAGACATGATTTTACTTTTATACCCGTTTTCGTCGCCCAAACAGTATCTTTTTCACATAAATCAGTGGCTCTGTAACCACTTTGACGACAGACTTCAATTTTCATCATATCGTCAAAAGGTTGTTCAAACCATTCACTTTTAGTCGGCAAGGCATTGAAAACATCAAAGAGAATTGGCGCAGCTTTTTCAACGCCAATCAAGCCTGGACGACCTTCGCCATCGGCATTACCGACCCACACACCGACGGCATACTGAGGGGTCAAACCCACTGCCCATGCATCGCGGAAACCGAAACTCGTGCCTGTTTTCCAAGCAATTGTTTTTGAAGAATTAAACAACTCCCAATTGCCTTCACCATCGGGACGTTCCACTTCTTTCATGGCATCCAACGCCAACCAAGCGGCAGATGCCGACAATACTGAGGGGGTCTCTTGTGTCGAAGATTTGAAAGAAAAAAGCGGCTTGTCTTTATTTTTTTTAAAAACATAATTTGCTGAACGCCAATCATTTGTGGTATATTTATTTTGTAGTGTGTACCAATGTTTAGCCGTTCTCGCCATAGATGCATAGGCATTTGTTATCTCCCAAAGTGAACCTTCTCCCCCGCCCAAAATCATGGTTAATCCATAATGGTCAGGCGAATGTGTAAAAGATGTGATGCCTAATTTCTTCAAATGATGATAAAATTTCTCTATGCCATATTGATTCAACAATCGAACAAAAGGAATGTTGAGTGAGCGCGCCAAAGCACGACGCGCAGGTATCACACCATCATAGGTTTCAGCATAATTTTCAGGATGATAACCACCAATTTCTGTTGGAATATCCACCAACAAAGAATTGGGCAAAATTTCACCTTCTTGTTGGGCATATGCATATAAAAATGGCTTTAAAATACTACCCGTTGAACGCAGCGAAGGTATGACATCTACGTCTTCGCCATGCTCTTTCCCTGCCCCTATGATATTGCCGCAATAAGCCAGAACATTGCCTGTTTCGATATCGGTTACAAAAACAGCGGCGTTGTGAATGCCATTGGAAATCAAGGTATTGTGATGAATTTGAAGGATACTATTGACTTGTTTTTGCAAAACCTCCTCTATCGTTGTACGCACACGTGAACGTTTTCCTGTTCTAAAGATTTGCTCTTTAAAAATCCTGTCAAGCAAATGCGGGGCGGATTGTGGCAACGACAAAGGTTGGTTGGGCAAGGGTTCTTCCATTGCCAATTCGCCAGATGCACGGTCAATTTTACCCCTCAGTATGAGGCGTTCCAATAGACGATTTCGTTTATTGAAAAGGGCTTGCCGATTGCGGGCAATGTGAATAAGCGAAGGTGCATTGGGCAGAACGGCGAGCATAGCAGACTCTGCCCAAGTGAGCTGATTAGGGCTTTTGCCAAAATAACGCCACGAAGCCGCTTCAAGACCGACAACATTGCCACCAAAAGGCGCATTGGAAGCATATAACAATAGAATATCGTTCTTAGCATAGGTGATTTCAAGGCGCATTGCCATCGTCGCTTCGATGAGTTTTGTCAGTATGTTTCGAGGTTGGTTTTTACGTGCCATACGTATTGTTTGCATCGTGAGGGTTGAACCACCACTCACAACTTCTTGATTTCTAATATTTTGTACAATGGCACGAAACAATGAAAAGGGATTAACCCCCGGGTGATAATAGAATTGGCGGTCTTCAAACTCCAATAAACAATCTATAAACTTCTCTGGTAAAGTATCGCTGGGTGGAAAACGCCATTGACCATCTGCTGCAATGCGTGCATTGAGCAAAGCTCCGTCGTTTGACTCTAAAACCATGCTCGTTGGGTCGTCAAACAAAGGTTTTGGCAGACAGAACCAAAAGGCAATGAAAAGGACGCAAAAGCCAATCTGCGTTTTGCGGCGGTGTTTTTCTAAAAAGAAAATAGAGAGATTGCGCAGTTTTTGAAACATAAATGACTTTAAATAAGGTACAAGTTTCGGATTTTTTATTGACAAAAAAGAAAAATATTGATCCACCGGGTTCCTTCGGAAGGGGGTCTCAATTGTCTTTTAGTTAACAATTTCTTAAAAAATGAAAACACGATTAAACTTCATTGTATTATTGTCGTCTTAAATCAGTTCTCAAAAAATGAGGACAGAATTTGAAGGAAAAAAATAATTTATTACAATTAAAAAACAATGTTGATGATGAAAAAAGTAATCATTTTATTCGCTGTTCTAACTGCTTTTGCGGTTAATTCTTTTGCACAAACCAACACTCAAGCTGCTGTTGATAAACCAGCAATGGCAGGTCAGAAACCTGAAAGTTGGAAAACCGTTCTGGATTTGACCAAAGAGCAAGACATAAAAATGAAAGAAATTGGTAAAGCCTACAAAGAAAAAAGTGATGCTCTCAAAGCAGATGCGTCTATGGACAAAAAGGTTAAAAAAGAAAAAATGATGGAACTTCAAGCTGCAAATGATACGGATTTGAAAGCCGTTTTGAGTGCAGACCAATTTGCTAAATATATAGAAGTTAAAAAACAACGCAACGATTTGAAGAAAGCCCAACAAGCTGCCGAAGCACCTAAAAACGACTAATTTAACAATAAATATATTGGATAAAGCCCATAGATTTCGGTCTGTGGGCTTTTCTTTTGTAATGACCTTTTATTTGACCACTGATGAGGCAGAAGCGACTGATTTTCACTGATTTTCTTAATTCTTTACTGGATGTTGAAATATATTAGCGTAAATCCGTCAAATCAGCTAAATCTGTTGACTCTTATTTTTCTGCAAAAAAACAAATCCGTTAAAGAATTCTTAAAGGGAGGAAAGATATTAAACCTCATCTTTAAATCTACGTCATAAGGGAGTTCTCAATGAATGAGCGTAGAATTGAAGGAAAAATATTTATTATAAATTTAAACAGTAATTCACACATGAAAAAAGCAATCGTTTTATTCGTCGCTATTTTAGCTTTTGCAGCGAGCAGTTTTGCTCAATCAGCAACAAACACAGAAACGCAAAATGCTCCTAAAACGGAGAAAATCAAAAAGCACAAAGGTGGCAAAAGCAAACACGCTGGTGCAATGGACATGAAAAAGGAATTGAACCTGTCAAGTGACCAATCAAATCGCATAAAGAACATCGGAAATACTTATAAAGGCAAAATGCAAGCCATTAGAACCGATAATTCTTTGAGTGCAACCCAGAAAAAAGCACAAATGTTTGAAATACACAAGGCACAAGACGCTGAAATTAGAGGAGTTTTGGATGCAGACCAATCCACTAAGTTTACAGAAATAAAGAAACAACGTCGTGACAAAATGAAGGCGCACAAAGGTGAATACAAAGGCAAAGGTAAAAAACAAGGTGCCGCTGAAACTGCACCTAAATCGAATTAAACAATCGTTTAGAGTCGCATGAATAAGCCCATTGATTTCGGTCAGTGGGCTTTCTTTTTTTAATACACTCTTCAATATTTTGAAATAATTTGAAGATTTATTGACGTATTTCGATAGTTTTGCTTTGTCATCGTATCATATCATCTAAATAAATCCAAAATGATAAAGCTGATAAGAACCAACTCAGATAATCCAGACTTTATTGAACTGGTAAAATGCCTTGACGCTGACTTAGCTGAAAGAGATGGCGATGAGCATGATTTTTATGCCCAATTCAATTCAATTGTCCACATAAAACATGCTGTTGTTGCATCTGACAATGAGAAACCAGTGGGTTGCGGCGCCATAAAAGCATTTGACGAAAAAACGATGGAAGTCAAGCGCATGTACACCGTACCGCAGCACAGAGGAAAGGGCATGGCGACTACAATTTTAAAGGAATTGGAGAATTGGACAAGGGAAATCTCCTATACACGCTGCGTTTTGGAAACAGGGAAAAAACAACCCGAAGCCATTGAACTTTATAAGAAAAATGGATATAGCGTGATACCCAATTATGGTCAATATGTAGGGATAGAAAATAGTGTATGTTTTGAAAAACTATTGGAAATGACGGATAAGGCTGATTCGACAGATTTTCACTGATTCTCATTTGTTATTCCGTAAGAAACAAAAGAAAATCAGTGTAAATCAGTCGCATCAGCCTCATCAGTGGTCAAATATCACTCATTCAGCTCATATACATCAGGCAAATTGCGCCCCAAACCATCGTAGTCCAACCCATATCCAACGATAAAATGATTTGGAATCTCGAAACCTAAGTACTTGATACTGAGGGGGTGTTGCAA
>JANMJN010000972.1:0-1929 GCA_031371355.1 Saprospiraceae bacterium | reverse complement strand
AGTCCAAATTAATTGCATTTCGTGACTAAGTTATTTTTCATATTCCAAACACTATCATTCATAAATTATTGATTTTAAAATGATTACTTATAAATACTGCAACAAAAATGGTTGATTTTGTGAACAAGTATAAATAACCTTTTTGTTGTAAAATATTGAAAATAATTGGCCGTTTTTGCTCCGTTTATTTTTTTTGGCATATAAAATCTTCGAATCGCTCCAAATCACGAGCGTTGAGGCATCCCTCAAAATCCAAGCTACCTTTTCTTGCCGCCATAATTCCGTAACGAATATCATTAATACCAGTCGTCGAGTGGGCATCAGGATTGATAGAAATCAATACCCCTCGCTCACGAGTATAGGGTATCCATGTCCAATCTAAGTCCAAACGGTAAGGGTTCGCGTTCAATTCAATCGCCACAAGATTAGCCGCACAGGCATCTATGACTTTTTTATGGTCAATCGGATAGCCTTCTCGACTTAATAGCAAGCGACCTGTTGGATGTCCAAGAATGGTTGTAAATGGATTTTCGATCGCTTTAATGAGCCGTGCTGTCGCCTTTTCTTCTACCATTTTCAGATTGGAGTGAACGCTGGCAATCACAAAATCAAACCCCCTCAGTATATCATCACTATAGTCCAATGATCCATCGTTTAGAATGTCGCTTTCAACACTTTTTAGGATTTTAAAATTAAAGAACTCGGCATTCAATTGGTCAATCTCTTGCCATTGTGCCAAAATACGGTCTTCTTTCAAACCATTGGCATAGAAAGCTGCTTTAGAATGGTCACTGATACCGATGTATTGATAACCAAGCCTTTGCGCTGTCTCAGCCATATCTTTTGTTGTATGCAAACCATCAGACCAAGTAGTATGAGTATGAATTACACCTTTGATGTCGCCCAGAGTAATGAGTTCTGGGAGTTTGTTGGCTTTTGCCAAATCCAAAACATTCCCTTCTTCACGTAACTCAGCTGGTATAAATGGCAAATTGGCTTTCCCAAAAACAGCTTCTTCTGTGGACAAATGTCTAAAATCTATCCCCTCAGTATGTTTGACCAAACTGTCTAAAAAAGAACGACTGCTTGAATATTTAAACATTTTAGAACCCCAATCCGCTTGCGCACACGTATATATAATGACCGGAAAATTATCTTCCGTTTTAGCAAAATAAGAATTGTCATTTTCTTTCAGCAATACTAATTTTTGATTGTCAAAAACTTGTGTCATATTATCCACACCAGACACCAATAACTCAATCTTTTCGACCACAGGCATCAAACGCCGTACCTCGCCTACCCTTTCAACAAGAGCATTCGATATTTTCAATTCACTAAACTTTGAATTTAAGTATGTAACTACCCCCTCAGTCATCTCCTCAGCGATTGCCCAATGGACTTTGTTGCGTGATTTGAGGTAATATTCTGTGTTTTTCCGAATCTCTTCTTGGGTTTTTTGTCCAAAACCATGCAATTCTATCAACCTATTTTCATTGCAAGCATACAGTAGTTCGCCAACGCTTTCAATTTCCAATTCCTTCCAAACGGCTTGAATTTTTTTAGGACCAAACCCCTTGATGTGCAGCATATCCACAACACCCGCAGGCGTTTTGTCAGCGAATTGCCGAAATGAACTTATTTCACCCGTTTTCAGTAATTCAACAATTTTGTCGCTTGTACTTTTCCCAATGCCTTTGACCGTATCCATTTCTGCACGTGGCATCGTTTCAAGCGGTGTATCGAGCTTCCGCAACGTGATATAAGCGTTTTGGTATGACTTAATTTTATAGGGGTTTTCATTGTGCAATTCCATGATGGCTGCAAGGTCTGAGAAGGCACGAGCGATTTCTTTATTGGTCATTTTTGATTTTTTTAATATTCGTAATTCTATTTGATAACATTTTGATAGGGCGTTGCCGTATCCTAACA
>JANMJN010000945.1:0-7256 GCA_031371355.1 Saprospiraceae bacterium | reverse complement strand
TGAGGCATGAATTTGATACCGACATTGACAAAAAAAAATATCATTTTTGCGCCCTTCAATGTCGTTATCAAATTGCTAAGAACGGGATGTATTCAATTTCCTCAATTTATCCCTCAAAAAGCCACAAAGTGCTTCTAAACCGAGGTTGAAATTCTGATTGTTATTGATAATCAAATCTGCATCCTGCATATACGGCTCGATATACTTTTTGTAAGAAGGCATGACGTGGCGTTCGTAGCGATATAGAACATCATCAATCGGATAGCCCCGTTCTACTTGGTCTCTAAGGATTCTACGAATAACCTTCAAGTGGTCAGCGGCATAAAAAAACACTTTCATGTCCAACAAACGATATATTTTTTTGTAGTGAAATACAAAAAGCCCTTCCACGATCACTATGGGTGCGGGTTTGAAAATCTTTATAGTCGGCTCTGCTTCTTTGTTGTTAAAAACATATTCTACACGTTCAACACTTTCTCCTTTGAGTAATTTTTCAACGTCTGCATGAAATGCCTTTTTGTCAATGGACTTTGGCAAATCGAAATTATGGATACCATTTTCATCCGTTTCTTGCTGATTTCTCGGAAAATAGTAATCGTCTTGCGAAATAATACACAAATCATCTTCTGAAAACTGTTTTCTAATATCGTTAATAAAAGTCGTTTTGCCGCTACCCGAGCCGCCCGTAATGCCTATGATGAATGGTTTTTGCATATTTTTTTAATGATGAATGATGAAGTATGAATGATGAATATTAACCCCCCTCAGTATTTTTAGGTAATAAACGTTAAATTTACAAACACAACAATATTTTTATTATTAAAAATCATTTTCTACATTTGACCGACAAGTATAATGGTGAATGGTGAATATTTTAATGGTGAATAATTTACCATTAAAAAATTCACCATTCACCATTCACCATTCACCATTCACCATTAAAAAGAATTATGGAAAGATTTACTGGTATTTTCGGCATATTGCTGATTCTAGGCATTGCTTATTTGATGTCGAATAACCGCAAAGCTATTAATTTTCGCACCGTTGGCATGGGCTTGTTGCTACAATTTGCATTAGCACTCTTTATTTTAAAAACGGCTGTCGGCAAAGGCATTTTCAACACGATTGGCAGCGGCGTGACAAAAGTGATAGATTTTTCGCAAGAAGGTGCGGCATTTGTCTTTGGTCCACTCATTAATGTACCTGCTGTTAGTAAGGCATTTGGCGGCGGGGGCTTCATTTTCTTCTTCAAAATCATCCCAACTATCTTGTTTGTAGCTGTTTTGGTCAATATTGGTTATCATTTTGGCATCATACAGCGCGTTGTTCAATTTTTGGCAAAAGGCTTATTTTGGATTATGCGTGTAAGTGGGGCAGAGGCTTTGTCAAATATGGCGAGTGCTTTTGTTGGTCAGGTCGAGGCTCAAATTATGATTCAGCCCTATCTGAAAGGTATGACCAAGAGTGAATTATTAGCTTCCATGTCGGGCAGTTTTGCTTGCATTTCGGGCGGTGTTATGGCTGCTTATATAGGACTGGGTGTACCTGCGGAGTATCTTTTGGCGGCAAGTGTCATGGCAGCACCTGGCGCATTAGCCATTGCAAAAATCATCATTCCCGAAACAGAAGTATCTGAAACGTCGGGCACCGTGAGTATCGAAATCAAAAAAATACATTCAAATCTCATTGATGCTATATCAGCTGGTTGTAGCGAAGGTTTGAAAATTGGCTTCAACGTCGCTGCTATGTTGATAGGTTTTTTAGCATTGATTGCTTTAATAAATTTTGGTTTGAATGGTTTGGGCAGCCTTTGGGGTGACCCTCATTTCAGTTTGGACAGTATTTTGGGCTTCCTCTTTTCTGGTTTTGCCTGGTGTATGGGCGTACAATCAGATGAAATGTTCCAAGCCGGTTCACTGATGGGGCAAAAATTAGTAGCAAATGAGTTTGTGGCGTACAACACGCTTTCTTCATATTTGCCTTCCACTGACCCCTCGGTCATCAAGGAAGTTGCACTCGTCAATGGACATGCGATGTCCGCTAAGACGATTGCAATTGTCAGTTTCGCTTTATGTGGCTTCGCCAATTTTGGTTCGATGGGTATTCAAATTGGTGGCATCGGTGCATTAGAGCCAAGCCGCCGAGCTGATTTGACGAAAATTGTTTTCCGTGCGCTCATCGCAGGTACTTTGGCGTCTTATATGTCGGCAACATTGGCGGGTATGTTGCTGTGAAAAAGTCAAATGATTCGTATTGTCATAACCATATCGCAATTGTTATACTAATCGTGAAGATGTTATTAGATTTGAATAGGATAATTGAATTGTTGAAAAAAACTACCTGTACAATGTAAAAAATCAATATTAGCTTTTTCAAATACCAAAATCGTTTATATTGTTATACTGAGGGGTATGGTTTTTGTAAATTAAAAAAGATGTATAACTGTAAAGTTACATTGTTGTTGCAACAATATAACTATGCAGCTATACAACCTTTTTAATTTTATAGGAAAAACATCAATTTGTCTATGTGCAAAAAAAAGCCAAACTTTGCGCTTTGATTTATTAAAAGAACTTGTAGCAACTCATGGGAAAACAACTTATTTGGATATGCGCTTTCCTCGCTTTAGCTTTTTTGGGAGACCGTTTGGTCGGTTCTTTACTAAGTGATTTAACAAAAACAAGTCAATTTAGGTACTCACGACTGTATAATTCAAATGAAACGGCGGACATTCTTTTCGTCGGCAATTCGCGTGGACTTACCTTTTATCAACCTGAAGTGGAGCGTTTGACGGGTCAAAAAACGATGAATTTGAGCTACAATGGTATGCCAGCCGACCTTGCAAAGGCGCTTGTGATGGATTATCTTGATCGTCATGTGCCGCCCAAAGTTATGGTGGTTGATGTGACGCTTTGCGACCGCTACAACGAGTCTTTAAAAACAAGTATGAATTTATATGTGCCTTATTCAAGACGTTTGGGGAATTTGATAAAAAATTCTGTTTCCATAAATTTAAAAAATCCCAATTCTGTCGAAGTGGATACGACAGACGCATATGCAGGGCGCAAAGTCTATTATGGCGGCAAATTATCACATTTGTTTCAGCACAACTCAGAGATATTTCAGCGTGTTTTGTATCATCGCAACAAACTTGATGAGGATTGGATAGTTGACCGCGTTATCGGCGAATCGGCGACAAAAGATACATCTTTTCACTCATATCAAGTCCGAATGTTCCCTGTTATGGTTAAATATTTGAAGGAAATGATTGATTATGCTAAGGAAAAGGGTGTTGTCGTCAAATTGGTCATCAATCCGTATTTTTCACCATTTGCTGAGACCATTCGTGATTCGTTTCTAACGCCTTTGAAAATGTACGTCGAAACACAAACGGGTCTGCCTGTTTCTGATTTTTCAACGGCACTCCAAAATGTTGATGAAATTGGTGATTATCAACATGCCAATAAAAAAGGAAGCATTCACTATATGAATATTTTATTCGAAAAAGGTATATTTAATGCCTTTAATAACAGCGTTTTAAATATCAATACAGGGCGATTTCCGAACCTCAGTTTAGCATCGCCAGTCCAAGATACTTTTGTTAATTATTCAAATACAGTTGTACAATCCGTTGCTTTGACGGAAACGATGTCTCCTCCAACATCCAATCCGAACCCTTCTCCGAAGGATTCCTATAGTGTAGTATCCCCGTCTTCTCAAGCTGTTTTAACACATTTTTCAGAAAAAAAAGTCCTTAAGAAATCAAAAAAGAGACATGAGGATTACGGTTACTCTGTGGATACTGTTGGTTTATATCAAATAAAAAGATAGCTCATTGATAAAACGAATTTGTTTATTTTCAACAAATATTTGTTTTTTTAAGTTTTTAAAACTATTTTTGTCATTGAAAAACACTCTTATACTGAGGGGTGTTTTTTAAAAATAGAAAGAACATTATAATTTTAAAAAACTCAAAATCATTGGGTTATGAAGAAACAAGCGATGCAAAGGATGCACAATTTCCCTGACGCAGAACTCTATATGCTTTGTATGCAAAGTATCCGACATGCTCACCGCGACATTGAAAATTTCAAACAATATGGTTATTCGCTCGACAAACTCACTGGTTTCGCCAGCCAATGCGAACGATTCAAAAACTTGCCGGACGACGACGAACTCGTCGGAGACCAAATGATTGTGACTGAAAAAAAGTACGAAGCGGCTGAAAAATTGAAAAACGCCATCCGTTCCATTATGACGCGTGTGGAGATGAAATATTCGAATCGGTCGGGGCGTTACCGCAAATTTGGCACGGCTAAAATGGGCGATATGACAGATGCCCAATTGCTTTTTTGTGGTCGTCGTGTAGCGCGTGTGGCGCGTATTCAATCTGATTTTTTGGGTGATGTGGGGGTTTCTGAAAACCAAATTTTACGGGTTTTAGATGCCTGTATTGCCTTCGAAAATGCTATAAATATTCAACAAGACCGCGTGGCAGATCGTGATATTGGCGTTGAAACCCGAATGGAACAAGGTAATTTGATCTATCAAAAGATGGTGGATGTTTGTAATATTGGCAAGGATATTTGGGCAGATAAAGAACCTGTGAAATATGAACAATATTGCATTTATGAATCGAATAACGAACAGAAAAAAGCGCGAAAACAACGTTTAGCAACTGAAAATGTGAAAAATTCGATGGAAGATGCGATTCATTCTTAATAAATGGAAAATGGATAATGTGTAAAAATTATCCATTATCCACTATCCATTAATTACGTGATTTTTTTGTGAACCCTAACCCTTACTTTTGTTCCAAAATATCAATCATGGAAAAAATACTCATTGTCGAAGACGATCCACATATTGCGGAATTGGTCTCTTTACACCTTACCGATGCAGGCTGTAAAGTAACGATTGAAAATGATGGTTTGGCAGGACATGATCATGCCTTACGAGAAACATTTGATTTGTTGTTACTCGACATCAATTTACCTAAAATGACAGGGTTAGACATTTGTAAGGCTGTACGTAAGTACCGGAAATATGTGCCTATAATGATGATGACCGCTAAGTCAGAGGAAAACGACATTGTTACCGGTTTAGAATACGGTGCAGATGACTACATCACTAAACCATTCAGTGTCAAGGAGTTAGTAGCTCGCGTGAAAGCTGTTTTGCGCCGAACGCAAGCAATGAACGCCGATTTAGCTAAGAGCGGTAAAGTTTTGCAATACGATGGTTTGACGATTGATACCGAAAATCGAGCAGTTATACTGAGGGGGGAGCGCGTGGATTTGACGCCTAAAGAATATGATTTGTTGTACGCACTCGCTAAGAAGCCTGGGCGTAGTTTCTCCCGCCAACAACTTTTAGACAATGTTTGGGGCTATGAGTTTGAAGGCTTGGAGCATACTGTCAATTCGCATATCAATCGGTTGCGTATGAAAGTGGAGCAAGATGTACAAAATCCAACCTATATTTTGACGACTTGGGGCGTGGGGTATCGGTTCAATGAAGTTATTTAAATTGTTGTATTGTTAGATTGTTGTATGGCTTTTAACAATACAACAATCTAACAATACAATAATTCAATTCTTCAAATTCGTCTCAAACAACTTAAAAATGCGCTTATACTCATCCATCCACGAAGTTGGCTCTACAAAACCGTGATCTTCCATAGGGTAGGGAGCAAGTTCCCAATTGTCTTTTTTGAGTTCAATCAATCGTTGCGTCAAACGTACTGCATCTTGAAAATGCACATTCACATCTACCATGCCATGACATATCAACAAATGATTTTTCAAACCTTCGGCATGATAAATGGGTGAACTCCGACGATAAGCAATTGAATCAGTCGCGGGTTCATTCAAAATATTAGCAGTATAACCATGATTATATGCCGCCCAATCGGTTACAGGACGCAAAGCTGCACCTGCTTTGAATATATCTGGGGTTGTAAAAAGTGCCATCAATGTCATAAAACCACCATACGAACCGCCGTAAATACCAATGCGGTCTTTGTCCACACCTTGATTGTCAACAAGCCATTTTGCACCGTCCACATTGTCCGTCAAATCTTTGCCGCCCATGAAGCGATAAATGCCAGTGCGACAGTCACGACCATAACCTGCTGAACCTCGATAATCCATATCTAAAACAGTATAACCATTGTCAACCAATAAGTTATGAAACATATATTCTCTAAAATAACTGCTCCACCAACGATGTGCATTTTGTAAATAACCGGCTCCATGTACAAAAATGACGGCTGGTTTTTTACCTTTTTCGCCTTTCCCTTCATACAATCGGGCGTAAACATCAACGCCATCTCGAGCTTTGAAAGTTATCAGTTTTGGCTCACGCCAAGTGTAAGATTTGAAGTTTTTACTGAGGGAGTAAGTTATTTGTGTTGGTGTTGTCATCGGCTTGCTGTCTTGAATAAATAACTCCCAAGGCTGAGTGGCAGTTGAATGCAAGTAAGCTAAATGGCTTTCATCGGGCGATAAAACGACTTGATTTGCACCCGTTTTGGGCGTTAACCGCACTCTTTCGCCACCATTGACGGACATTTTATAGTATTGTTGCTCGCCAAAATGCACTTCGTTTGTGGTCAAATAAAAGGACTGTTTGTCTTTTGATAGCTGTACACTTTGTACTTCAAATTTACCTTTTGTGAGTTGCGTTTTTTTACCAGAAGACAAATCAGATGTATATAAATGTGCAAAACCATCTGCTTCTGATTGATAATAAAGCGTTTTGTTGTCGCCCAAAAAGCCTATTTCATTGATTGGACCGCCTATCCAAGCCTCGTCGCGTTGCCTATCAATCAAGGACAACGACTGATTATCGACGTTTAATTGCATTATCCAACGGTCTTTATTGTCCAAACTTCTAAGCACAACAACGGCATATTTGCCATCGGGCGACCAGAGAGGTTCGCTAAAAAACACCTTTCGAGGTTCAGGTTTTTTTTGTTTTGCTGTATCTGGTTTTGTCGGGTAATCCTTCAAATAATCGGGTTTGTCATAGATACCTTCAATATTTTTTGTCGAAACTTGAAGCATCGTATCTTTGTTGATATCATAAACCCAAAGCTCATAAGTGCCACGCTGTACACCTACTTTTGATCGACCTGTAATGTCTTCTGTAAAGCCTGTTTCGGTGACATAATTGGGTACAATCGTTCGTTTTTCATTGGCATTGAGTTGCGTCAATCGATAGACGATATAGTTTTCATTGGGGCTTAAAGATTG
>JANMJN010000925.1:0-2685 GCA_031371355.1 Saprospiraceae bacterium | reverse complement strand
AAAAGGGTAGAAGATTGGGGGTTGAAAAAAATAGAGATCTTGAAAAAAAAAGAAACTTTGAGTTAAAAAGGGTAGAAAATTGGGGTAGCAAAATCCATAAATTTTGAAAAAGATAATAAGAGGGAACGTTAAAAGGTAGGCGAAAAAATATTACACCTTTTTAATAGTATTCTTATATTTGACCCTTTAATAAATTAAATCAATCACACAATGAATTCTAAGCCGTCTGATAAAATTGCGAAAATTGATAATAATTTTATACTCAATGCACAGTATAGAATGACCGCTAAGGAACAAAAAATTTTATACTATCTGATTTCGCACCTTGACCCCAAAAATGAAAAAGAATTTCATACTATCACAGTACCTATCGGAGAGATAGAAGATACGTTAAGAGAAGATAATAGCAGTAAAAATGGCTCTTTTTATGAAGATATAGATAGAATTTGCAAGAGTTTTATTAGAAAGGAGATTACATTTCCTTCAAAATTTTTACTGGGCAACAAAAAATTAAATGGGTATATCAGTATATTTCAGTCTATTATGCCCGTAGAAAATGATAGTGGTCAAGTTTGTATAGAGTTTTCATTTTCAAATAAGATGAGTCCTTTCCTTTTGCAGCTGCATCACTACGTCAATATAGGCGTTTTAGAAGTCGTACAGATGAAAAATGCACATGCTATCCGTATGTATTCTATTTTCAAAAGTGAAAGAGATAGAATTAAGGAATTTATAAATGTTGTGTCACTGAGTTATAGCTTAGATGAATTAAAAGCGATGTTAGGCATTGATAATAAATATGCAAGTGATTATCTTAAAAACTTTAAAATCAATGTCTTAGATAGGATCAGAGATGAAATCAATGAAAAATGCCCAACAATGTTCGTCAAATATGATTATTTGAAAACACATCGCAAAGTAACAGGCGTTACATTCAGCGTCTATGAAAGAAAAGATACGGCGGGTTTGTTAACAGAACGAAAGCCTATAAAAGCAAAAACCGACATGAAATCCTATAAACCAAGCGAGAAAGAAATAGAAACATTGACTCGAGCAAAGTTAAAAGCATACAATATTTTGATCGAGTTTGGTATTTTTGAAGGCATCGCTTACAAGCAGATTCTGTCAAAAATAAAAGGCAGTGAGTTTGATGGGTACGAGGATTTTTTTATCGAAAAAGCGATTCAACACTTTGAGAAAAATGCCATTCAAAACACAACCAAAGAATTGAAAGCAAGCACATTCGTAACGTGGTGGACAAAAAATAAAGTCTTTGAAAATGGCGACGTTTGGGCAGATATTTTAGAAAAATTGGCAAAACATAAAAAACAATTACAAGCCAATAACCCCGCAGCTTTTGAAAACCGTATCATTGCTAAAACCATGACAAATGGGCAATTTCAGGAATACATCAGCAGTCAAAACCTAAAATAGCTTGACAATCTGGTTGTTTCTTTAAATTTAATACCCCTCAGTATTTTCAATGAAAAAACGCATTTTTTATTGAAAATATATTGTTTTACTATATTTTTCATTTTCTCTTAGTTTTTTTTGAGTATTAACAACAATCGTCGTCAAAACTTTTTGTGCTGAATCGACTTTTTTGTACGTCATTTCTTCATGCCTATGTCGGGTATTATCTACAAATTCGGCGCCTTTTTGAGCGGCTTCTTAGTTCTCTAAAAAAACTTGTCCATCGTCCTTTGCGGAAGACCCCTCAGTATTGGCGCAATCGGTGAGGCGTAAACGATCTCCATTTTTCTTCAAAAACCGCTATTTTGTTCTCCATTTGAACTGATTTTTAAGTGATTTAAAAGAAAAGCAATATTCTTTTCAAAAAAACAGCTTATTCATTTAGGGGTTTTCGATGTTAAACTCACCTTTAGCCAAACATCAAGAATATATGAATTGGAACACATTAGATAACGAAGAGTTAGTGCAGCGTTTTCAATCGGGTGAAACGAGGGCATTCGAGGAAATATACGACCGTTATTGGGCGAAGCTGTACGGTTTGGCATATACGCAGATTGGTACAAGAGAAGAGGCAGAGGATTTGATTCATAACCTTTTTGAAAGCCTTTGGAAAAAAAGAAGCGAATTGGCGATACGCAATTTGACGACGTACTTGATTGTGTCGGTCAAATACCTGTCGGTGGCTTATATCAAATCGCAAATCAATTTACGGAAGTATCAAGAGTATCTGATATTTCAAGAAATAGAGCGCACAACGTCCACGGAAGACATCATAAACTTTGCAGATTTGCAAAAAGCCGTTGAAAATGCGATGAAAACATTGCCCGAAAAGACGGTTGAAGTGTTCAGAATGAGCCGATTTGATAAAAAATCTGTCCGTGAAATTGCGGAACATTTACAGCTTTCTGAAAAAGCAGTTGAATATCATATTACTAAATCATTGAAAGTTCTTAAAGAACATTTAAGGTATTTTCATTCAAATTAATAACCCCCAAATCCATTTTTTACATTAAAATATTAAGAAAATGACGCAGTACGATTTTGATAAATTACTTGAAAAATATTTGCAAGGCGAATGTACACCCGCCGAAGAATCTCTGTTGGATCAATGGGCAAATCGTCAAATGAATAACGATATAGTTGTGCTTACAGAAGAGGAATCGAAAACTGTAAAAAAACAACTTTGGAAACGTATCAAGCAAAGCTCTTTTC
>JANMJN010000912.1:0-9852 GCA_031371355.1 Saprospiraceae bacterium | reverse complement strand
TTATGTTTGTCCGTAAAGGTGTTTTCCGTATCAAAAAAGAAGTTCTGCCTGACTATGAAGAATTAGAATTTGAGATGATTGATTTTGGTCTGGACGAAATCAAAGACGAAGGAGATGTTTGGGCAATTTATTGCAATTTTACCGATTTCGGTGCGATGCAGAAATTTTTGGACGAAAAAGGCATCGAAATTGATGAATCGGCTTTGGAACGCATTCCAACTATGACAAAACAACTCAACGACGACGAAACGGATGCTATTTTCAAACTCATTGACCGCTTGGAAGAAGACGATGACGTGGCGAATGTGTTTACAACGATGGATATGTCGGAATGATAATGGTGAATGGTGAATGGTGAATGGTGAATGGTGAATGGTGAATGAAAAATGCCAAACGTAGCTTACTCGTTTGTAATTTTTCATTCACCATTCACCATTACCCATTATTCAATATTGAGCAAAATGGCTGCTCGAAGACCGAATAAATCAAAGGTCTTATGGGTTTTATTGACATCTTTGTAGTAAAAAGCTTCTGCATGTGCGACCCAATGTTTAGAAAAACGATATTCTAAACCCCCACTTAAAAGGAGTAAATTAGGCACATTGACAGCTTCAGATTGAGCAATTTCTTCTCTATAGGTTGTTCCCCATAAAGATTGGTAAGTAAATTTTGTCTCAAAAGGCTTGATGCGCATCATTGTATAAGCCGCAGAAACAAAAGGTCGCCACTTCGCTGACCCCTCAGTAAACAAGTATTTTGCACCGATATTACCTTGTAAAAGTGACTGTTTGGACTCCGCTTTTAGGAATTTTTCTTTTTGAGCATCAATTTGCATAGTGGGCAAATTGTATCGGCTGTCTTGCCAGTAATTTACAAACGAAAATGGACAAAAATTGCCTTCTGCTGTGAGTCGCAACTTCTCTGTTAAGGCATATTCGACTCTTATACCTGCTTGATAACTTTTAATATCCTTATTAATATCTACACCATAGGTATTCTTCCATGTCGTTCTGTAACTGATTTGCCCACCTTGAATACCGATAAATAAACGCTTGTTTTTCTTCAAAAGGAGTCCTTTGGACAATGGTTTATCTGATTTTTCAGCTTTTATACTGTCCGAAGGACTCCTTTTGGAGAGGGGGTGCTTTTTCAAAGAATCCACCAAACCCCTTGCTGCAATCAGTTCTTTTGCCAATGAATCCTGTCTCGTTGCGCAATCAATTAAGTTTGCAGCGTTGGCTTTACTGTCAGACAAGGTTTGTTTCAAATCAAGCATTTGCTTCTCCAATGAAGCTAACTTGTCCAATAATTCTGCCGATTTTTTCTCATCATTCAGCGATTTAGGAATGATGGTATCGGTGTTGACAACCTCTTTTGAGATTGGAAGTGCCTTTGATTTATCTAAAATCGGGGTTGCATCATCCGTAAAACCTTTTTTTACTGAGGGGGGCTTTTCAACTGCATTTTTTTTTGAAGAATGTAAATATGATTCATCTTTTTTATTCTCTTTTGCTGAAGGCAAATACTTATAAATAATGACCGTATCTGTTTTGGGAACTTGATTTGACACTGTATAATGTCCCGATTCATAAGCAGTGAGTTGCGATTGCATCTCCGCCAATTGTGCAGCTAATTGCTTGTTTTGATTTTTTAAGTCATTTATTTGCCACAAAAGGAGTGACAGAATCGGTAGCAACAACAGCCACAACCAAGCAGCCCCACGCCGCCTCTTATCCTTTTCCATTGATTGGCTTTTCGCATCAAGTCGCGTAGAAAGCTGTTGCCAATCGTTGTCCACAGACGAAAAAGCACGTTCTTCACGCAGTTTATCGCCAAATATTTTATCAAAATCTTTATCGCTCATTTTAGGCATTATTCATTTTAACCATTCATCCGCCGACCCATTTCATTGTCGTTTGTCAGCAACATTCTTTTTAATTGTCCACGTGCTTTAGACAAATTTGATTTTGATGCCCCCTCAGTAATACCGAGTTTTTCTGCAATTTCAGCATGAGAAAATCCTTCGACTACAAACAAATTGAAGACCGTTCGATAAGCGGGAGACAAGTTTACAACCATTTTAAAAATCTCTTCGCGGGTCAATTTTTCAATAATTTCTGTTTCTACTTCAATACCTGTTGTATAATTTAATTCTTCATGTCTCGGTTGGTTTTGAAGGCTTCGATAACGGTCAATCGCTGTATTGACGACGATGCGGTGTAACCAACCTTTGAAGGAATATTGAGGGTTATAAAGCTCAATTTTCGTAAAAATCTTAAAAAAAGCATCGTTTAAGACCTCTTTTGCTTCATCTGTTGTAGCCGCATAACGAGAGCAAACCGTCAACGCATAGTTGTGGAAATGCGTATACAGCCGTTGTTGACTCGTACGTTCTCCTGAACGACAGGCTTCAACAAGAGAGTTGAGGTCTTTTTCAGTCATAAATATTATATTGTGTAAGCCTTTTTAACAGAGTGTTGTTTATAGTGTATAGTAAAGAAATGATTTATAACTAATGAATAACAGCGTTAAGAGGTTTGAACCTTCAAAACGTTTGTCCCGATTATTTCAACTTATTATAGAAAAATAAACAGCTGCTATCTCAAATTAATCACTTATGCCGCCTGTTTTATGTCCGTTTTATAACTCAAACTACGAAAATACTGAGGGGGGGGTTGCCTTGTTTGGGATTCGATAGTTGCACTCTCTAATATCCGAATACCGACTCACAGTGCCTTTTCCCAAACAGATTTTTCTAAAATGGCTTCATAATAGGCTTCGTATTGAGGTATAATATTATGAATATCAAACCTTTTGGCTTGGGCGAGGGCATTTTTTCTAAATTCTTGGTGCAGTTCATCATTGCTCAATAAGCGAATGGCGTAGGCTGCCATTTCTTCAACATTGCCAATATCACTCATATATCCTGTAACACCATGAATATTGACTTCGGGCAACCCCCCTGCATTTGACGACAAAACGGGCACTTCACAAGCCATCGCTTCTAATGCCGACAAGCCAAAACTTTCAGAACCAGAAGGTATGACGAATAAATCTGCAATGGCTAACAGTTCCTCAACGGCATCTTGCTTGCCGAGGAAACGGATTTCATCGCAAAGGTGTAGCTGACGACACAACTCTTCGAGGTGTTGCCTTTCAGGTCCATCGCCGATGAGGAGTAGTTTCGAAGGGATTTGTTCAAATACTTTTTTGAAGATATAAATCACATCTTCGACACGTTTTACTTTGCGGAAATTGGAGGTATGAACAAGTATTTTTTCGCCATCGGGTGCAATGATTTTTTTAAAATGGTCTTTATTTATCTTTTTAAAACGCTCAAAATCAATGAAGTTATAAATAACTTCAATCTCTTTATCAATATTAAAATGGGCTAAAGTATCTTTTTTCAATGATTCAGAAACCGCTGTTACGCCATCAGATTTGTTGATACTAAACTGGACAACGGGTGCAAAAGCACGATTGTTACCTACTAAGGTAATATCAGTACCATGCAAAGTGGTAATGACGGGTACGTACCGACCTTCTGCCAAAAGGATTTTTTTGACGATGTACGCCACTGTCGCATGTGGAATGGCATAATGAACATGCAAAATATCGAGGTTTTCGTACTTGACAACATCCACCATCTTGGACGCCAAAGCCGTATCGTAAGGTGGATATTCAAACAGCGGATAGTCAACATTACTGACTTCATGGAAGAATACATTTTCATGGAAATGATGTTGTGCCAGGCGGACAGGTTGCCGATAGGTAATAAAATGGATTTTATGCCCTCTTTTGGCAAGCCCTAAGCCTAATTCCGTAGCGACTACGCCACTACCGCCAAAAGTCGGGTAACAAACAATGCCTATTTTCATATTGTTGTATAGTTGTATTGTTATTGGTTACTTATTATTGGAAAATTGGTTATTCGTTATTAGGGATTCGTAAATAGTTAACTGATAACAAAAAGAATAACTAATTTCCCAATAACCAATCCCCAATAACCGAATCACGAAATTACGCAACGATTGAGAAAATCAAGTAATTTTTGTTGATAGATTGCTCCGCCAACTTCTCTCACGTTGTCGTGTCGGGCATTTTTGACGATGAAGAACTCTTTATCAGTCGTTTTTAAAGCATTAAAATTGTCGAGATTAAAAGTTATTGGGATTTTTTCGTCGGCATCCCCATGCACCATTAGAATCGGTTGCTGGATTTTACGACATGATTCGACTGGTTTGATATCGAAAGGACGAAACTGTGCTATCTGAGCAGACCTTGAAAGGATGCGGCGTACAAGCCACCGACTGCGAAATCTGAGCATATCCTTACTGTATTCTTCAATCACATTTTCTAAGGTATTGAACGTGCTTTCGATGATACCAAAAGCCAATCTTTTCTCAATGGCTAAAGCTTGAATAGCTACCGCCCCGCCCAAAGATGTGCCATGAATACCGATGGGGAGCTTTGAATATTTGCTTAAAACTTTATCAATAACCTTAGAAACGTCTCTTTTTTCATAAAAACCAAAGGTGCAATACTTGCCACCGCTACGTCCATGCGCCCGTTGATCATAAACAACGACATTGAATCCTTGCTCGGCAAGCCAACGTGCAAAGCCAAAATAAACCTCTTTTGCGCTGCCAATACCGTGCAAAACGATGATGGTCGCTCGTGCCTTGACCGTCAAGGCTTCTATGAAATACCCCCTCAGTATGACTGCTCGGACACCGCGAACAATGAGTGGCTTGAAGCGTAAACCAAAGTCAGAAGGCTTGTCTTTTACTAATTTCCTAAAAGGCGAAATGGGAATATAGGGCAAACCATATTCAAAAAACAAGGTAATCCCAATTGTAAAAAGGGTAATGACAAAAGCGGTAAATATCATTGATTTTCAAGCATGTTTAAAAATCTAAAAACGTTAAAAATCTAAAATGCCAAAGTATGCAATGGCATTTTGAAAACTATCCAGGTTGTAAACGTTTATGAAGCTGTAAAAGATTTTGAAACATACTGCTTTTGTTTGTTTTTAGGTATAAAACCGATAAGATTCTTCTAAAGTTTTGAATCCCCTCCATAGAATGGATAAAATGGTGACAATACGGAGTGGCAAAACAAATAATTGTTTTACCTGCTCCGGATATTCTCTCTTTCCAGTAAAAAGCAAAGGGCAAAACTCACCAACCGAGTTTTGCCCTTTCTTTTTTGCGCTTTGCAAATTATAAATCCTCCTCCTCTTCAATCCGAATCCCCAAAGCCACCAAAGCTTTTTCAGAAGCCATTTGTTCTGCTGATTTTTTATTAAAATCATCCGCCACCGCAATTTTATTGCCATCGAGGAGGACGGCGACTTTGAAACGGTCGCGTTTTTCAAACTTATACTTCGCAATGACTTTGTAAGCCACTTGCTTACCATTTTTCTGCGACCATTCGAGGAGTTGCGACTTGTAGTTGTCGTCAAATGTTTCTAACTCGTGGATGTCCAAGTACTTACGCAGTAGTTTTTTAACAACATACCGCTTCGTCTCATTGTAGCCACATTCAAGATAAATCGCACCCACCAACGCTTCAACAGCATTGCCCAGCATAGACCGACTCAGTCGTGTGTTGTTATACTCCAACAGGATGGTATCGAGTGCCATTTTGTCACCGATTTTGTTGAGCGAACTGCGTTTCACGATTTTTGAACGCATTTTGGTCAAAAAACCTTCATCCGAGTTGGGGTATTTGTTGAAAAGATACTCTGCGACAATTGTTCCCAACACCGCATCGCCGAGATATTCAAGGCGTTCGTTGTTTTGTCCCGCCGCACCATTAACTTTTTCAGCATTGGTGGACTTGTGGAAAAAGGCGAGTTTGTACAAACCTAAATCTGAAGGCACGTAGCCCAGAATCTGTTGTAGCCGCCGCGCAAGGAGTTTGTCTTTAGAAAAATTGTAGTTATAAAATTTTCTGATGTAACCCAAAACCTACATTATATTGAAAAAAGTTATTGGTTGCTGGGTTGTTGAGTTATGTGTGTATTACTAAGAAAAACATTCAGGTTTTAGGCTAAAAGACAAAACGTATAAGCATTGAAAAAAATCATAAAATATTGACAGTCAATATTTAAACTTTCGTCAAGTTTTAAAACTTGACGAAAGTTCTTTGTGGATAATTTTGTTTCAATGCTTATACTTTTTAAAGCCTAATCTGTCTAAAATGTCTTTTTTACTGAGGGGTTAATTTTAAATAACTCAAAAACCCATTATTAAAGTCTCTTAAAAATCACGGTTGTATTATGACCGCCGAAGCCGAAGCCGTTACTTAATACGACATCTAAGCGGCGTTGTTGCGCTTCATTGAAAGTCAAGTTGAGGCGATTGTCCATTTCTGGGTCATCTGTAAAATGGTTAATTGTGGGCGGTACGAAATCGTTTTGCATCGCCAAAATACCAGCAACGGCTTCAATACCACCCGCCGCACCGAGCAAGTGACCCGTCATAGATTTAGTCGAACTGATATTAATATTGTAGGCTTTTTCGCCAAAGACACCCATAATTGCCCGCAATTCAGCCACATCACCCAACGGCGTTGATGTGCCATGTGTATTGATATAATCTACTTGTTCAGGCAACAAACCCGCTTCTTTTAAAGCAATTTTCATACAATTGATAACGCCTTTGCCATCAGGGTCAGGTGCTGTCATATGGAAAGCATCGCAAGTCATACCCGTACCGACAACTTCACACAATATATTTGCGCCCCGTGCAACCGCATGTTCGTATTCTTCAAGAATCAAAGCACCGCCACCCTCACCTAAGACAAAACCATCGCGGTCTTTGTCATACGGACGTGAAGCCGTCAGAGGGTCGTCGTTGCGGGTACTCATAGCGTGCATGGCGGTGAAGCCACCGACACCTGTAGTCGTCACTGTTGCTTCCGAACCACCTGTAATCAGTACATCTGCTTTTCCCAAGCGAATGTAGTCAAAAGCATTGATAATGGCATGGTTTGCGGTTGCACAAGCTGAAACAGTCGCATAGTTGATACCTCTAAAACCATATTTTATGGCTATCAAACCCGCCGCAATATTGGCAATCATCTTAGGAATCAAAAACGGATTGTAACGCGGTGTTCCATTGCCACGTGCAAAATCAGAAATTTCAGCCTCAATCGTCATCAAACCACCGATACCAGAGCCAAAAATGACACCCGCGCGGTCCAGGTCTATCTTATCCACTTCCAAACCGCTCATTTTCAAGGCTTCATCCACCGCAACGATGCCAAATTGGGCATATAAATCAATGCGGCGTACTTCCTTTTTTTCAATAGCGACTTCGGGTTTAAAGTCTTTTACCTCACAGGCAAATTGTGTTTTAAACAAAGTAGCATCAAAGCGCGTTATCGTTGCCGCACCACTCACCCCATTTTTAAGGGCTTCACAATAATCATTGACGTTATTTCCGATCGGCGTTACAGCGCCGATGCCTGTTACTACTACTCTTTTCATAAGCCTATTTTCTTATTTTGTGGCAAAATTAGAAAAAAATACTAATCTGGTTAATCGTTACTCGTTATTTGTTAATTCGGCATTCGTTAATTCGATATTCGAATATTCGGTATTCGTAAATTCGGTATTCGGATATTCGGTATTCGATATTCGGATATTCGTTAATTCGGTTCAACGAATATCCGAATTAACGAATACCGAATACCGACCCCTACTGTATTTGTTGTTGCAAATTACCCGCATTAAAACTCCCTCGCGGTGCCAAAATACGCCAATGTGTCAATTTATCATCCGTTTCAAAATTAAATCCACTAATTGTTTCATTCGCTCTTGTAATCCGCGTAAATTTCGTAGAGCGAATAATATTGGTTGCTTCGTCCCAAATCAACTCACTGGTTTCCAAACGTCCGTCTGTTTTACTTTCCCAAACAACGCTGTCTCGGATAATGACTTTTCGATTTTTTTCGTCTCTAATGGCGTATTTACCCTTCAAAACGCTCATTTCCATTTGAAAATCATCGTAAAAATAGGTGACTGTCCCTTCTGGGAACACCTGTTTCGGCTCGTCTCTGCCTGTATAATACAGCATCGTCGGACCCGTTACCCGCACCTTTACCCGCGCAGAATCGGAGTATATGATCTCCACATCTTTTCCTTTTTCAATACCTAATTGGTCACGCGAAATATTCGGAGCTTCCGCTTGTTCATTGCTACATGAAGATGCACAGAGCAAAAGGCAAAAGACAAAGAGCAAATATACCCCCTCAGTATTTTTCTTGAAAAAGCCTATTAAAAGTTTGATTTTCAATACTTTATGATATTTCATATGAAATGGACTACCTATTTTTATGCAAAAATAAACCAAAAGCGTTAGTCTCAGCTTATTTGTTTATGAAGTTTTTGTTTTTAAAGGTTTATAACTCAAACGTTCATTGTTTTCAAAACGCATGGAGCAATAGGCTTTTTTTATTGGCGGTGGGTGTTTACCTTTGCGCGGTTTTTAACGAAACACCCCTCAGTATTTTTCGTAAAAAACGATAAACAACCAATAACGGTTAGCGAATCTACGAATAAAGAATAAAGAAATAATAATGGCTCAACAGGACGAAATTTTCAAAAAACTCGTATCGCACTCCAAAGAGTACGGTTTTATTTATCCTTCATCTGAAGTTTATGACGGTTTGGCAGCAGTATATGACTACGGTCCTTACGGTTCACTTTTGAAAAATAATATCAAAGAATATTGGTGGAAATCAATGGTGCAACTCAATGAAAACATCGTCGGCTTGGACTCTGCGATTTTTATGCACCCAAAAGTTTGGAAAGCCTCTGGTCACGTAGATGCCTTCAACGACCCGATGTTGGACAATAAAGTCTCAAAAAAACGTTTTCGTGCCGACCAATTGATTGAAGGAGTCATTGAAAAATTACAAGAAAAAGTCAATAAAGAAGTTGAAAAAGCAGCAAAACGTTTTGAAAACTTCGACGAGAAAATGTTTCGCGAAACCAATCCGCGTTGTGTTGAATATGCTGCAAAAGCCGCCGATATCGAATTTCGTATGAACGATAATATGAAAAAAGGCGATATGGTCGGCTTGAAAAGCATGATTGACGAATTGGAAATCGCTGACCCCGACACGGGTAGCCGCAACTGGACAGACGTGCGTCAATTGAACCTCATGTTTTATACGCAATTGGGCAATATCGCTGGCGAAGAAAGTAAGCTCTATTTGCGTCCCGAAACAGCACAAGGTATTTTTGTCAATTTTGGCAATGTTCAAAAATCAACACGCCAAAAAATACCGTTTGGTATCGCTCAAATCGGCAAAGCGTTCCGTAATGAGATTGTTGCTCGCCAATTTATCTTCCGTATGCGTGAATTTGAGCAAATGGAAATGCAGTTTTTCATTCGCCCTGGCAGTCAAAAAGAATGGTATGCGGCTTGGAAAGAGAAGCGTATGGCTTGGCATTTGGCATTGGGTACCCCTCAGTCAAAACTCAAATTTAAAGACCACGACAACCTCGCGCACTATGCAGATGCGGCGGTGGACATTCAATTTGAATTCCCTTTTGGTTTCCGCGAATTGGAAGGTATTCACTCGCGTACTGACTTCGATTTACGCAGTCATCAAGAGCTTTCAGGTAAGAAATTGCAGTATTTTGACCCTGAAATCAATGAAAACTATGTGCCTTTCGTCGTCGAAACCTCAATCGGTTGCGACCGTATGTTCTTAGCCATGATGTCAAATGCCTTCACCGAAGAAGCTGTGCCCGATGCCAAAGGCGAAGATGCGACCCGAACTGTTTTGAAATTGCACCCTTCGCTGGCACCCGTAAAATGCGCTATTTTACCTTTG
>JANMJN010000894.1:0-5999 GCA_031371355.1 Saprospiraceae bacterium | reverse complement strand
GGTGATGACATTCATGTGCCTGCGCAGGAATTTTACGAGATACAAAAATAGAAACAATGCGTAAAAATCTAACAACTAAATCGATCCTTTTCCTAATCATTTTAGGCATCTACATTACCCCCCTCAGTATTCAAGCATTTTCTACGGTCGAAATGCCACAATGTTTGTCAGGCGCCAGCGGAATATTTAAAAGCAAAACCATTTTGCCTGAATCAGTTATGTATGAAGATATTGTAATTGATGACTTGGTCATGTATGAAGGGCGCAGCAGCGCTCCTTGTCAGTATGGAACACCTGAAACCCATAAAAAGGATGATTTAATTCCTGTTCTTATTGAAAATGGGTACTTGTGGGCAGCCAATTTTGATATCCACTCGAGCCAATTAAACGTTCAGCTAAGCTATGATGCTCAAACTGACGTTTTAAGTTTCCGAAAAACTTTAGGGGCTGATATGAACTATACCATAGCTCAAGACAACTCATCTATCACTTTTTATCACAAAAGAAAACCTTTTTTGATCATTGACAATATACAAAATTGTGGGCTAAATACATGTGCAACAATTCGTTTTCTTACGAAAACCACAATAAGTCTATCCGATTGTTCTAACACACTATATAGTGCGCGTACACAAAGTAATCAGAATAAGCCTTTGACAACCGTCAATGACCAACATAAAATGGTCATCGCATTGGATAATGCCGAGGGAGTTAATACTGCGAATTTCAAAAAAGCAAATAATACAGTATCCAGACATCAAGTTGCTCCTAATCCAACAAATAACACAACAACTATCAAGTATTTTTTGACAACCGATGCTTCTGTTCGCGTATCTATTTATAACGCAATCGGGCAGCAGATAGAAGTTTTAGTCAATGAAAACCAAAATAAAGGAGAACAAAGCATAGAATGGAAAACCGTCGAATTACTGAGGGGGGGTATTTATGTCTATGAAATCATCGCAGGTAATGAAAGGATGGTTGGTAAAATCATTAAATTGTAGTTAAAAACCTTATTTTAGGTTTGTTATAAGGCTATGCCTTCAAGAGTTTTTTTTTGGCGGCATAGCCCATGAACAAATTTTTTATCAGAAAATCCTTTGCTTTTTTAAAAAGGCTCTTTTCTCAATATACGAGAAAGGAGTCTTTTTTTTTAAAAGTTGAACGACGGTTTACCGAATTGTGGTTATAAATGTAATTGCTTCTCGTATTTTTCCTCTGCACCTTTGTTCTATCAGTTGACAATCAGAGTACTTTCATCGCAAAAGCATATAAAAATTATAATCTTACAAGTAATAAACGACAATTTAACCATGAATAAGAACGCAATACTTACCACTCTTTTCACAATCTGTCTTTTAAGCCTTCAATTATCAATAGGTCAAAATGTTGAACAACAGACTTTCTCTTCTGATTCCATGCAACCTCAATTAGATGAGACTTGCAACTTGGCTACAACCAATACGGGGCTTAACGCTTATGTTTTCACGGTAATGCCTGTTGATCAGACCCCACAATGCACACATTATTTTATATACTTCACACACAATCCCAAAACCAATACTTGGACCCCTTATGTAACCGATTCGATTTCTACATTACCGTATATTGTGAAAGTCGGTTTCTCAAAAAATGTAACCTATCGCGTTCATCATTATATTGTTACAAAAGAAAACAATCTTCGTTCTCCTATTTTTGAAGCGGACTTTATCCTTAAAAAAACTTTAGTAGGAAAAGGTACACCAAACGACAGATTGGATATGCTTTCTCAAAGAAATATAGAAGCCATCTCAAACACCGATTCAAATATGCCTGTTTATTTTAGTGGTAATAATACTATGAAAGATACGCCCAAATATAAAATGAAACATTAAGATACTTACACAACGCATTGTAACGCATGATTTTTCTAACCCGACACCTGTTTGCAGGAGTCGGGTTTTTTTATGCTGTCGGTAAAGCACAAAATGCTCGAATCGCAAGTGGATTCGAGCATTTTGTTAATGATATTGATCCGAAGGACTCCTTTGTTCAAAGAACGCCTTTGGCGGAGGGAGGGAGTGTGTTTTTATTCTATGACCAATTCTTTCTCCACTTTAACACCGTCTTTTTCAACTTCGACGGTGTATTTTCCTTTTTGAAGATAATACTTACCATCGTCGCCTTTTTTCAATTCTATGTCTTTGGCGTCTTTATCTTTTTTATCGGTGTTCAACCATGTTTGATACTGAGGGGTCTGTTTTTCATCAAAACTCATGTCCACTTCAGGATAATTCAAGCCTTTTCGAAGCGAAACAGTTGATTTTGACAAAACTAAATCCTTTCCTGCACGAATTGTAACGGTTGCTTTGCCGCTTGTTTTGGTATAACAAGGAATCGGCAAAGTGATGGGTTTCATGTCTTCCCACTTGTTTCGTTGTATGCCCCAACCGCGATTGGTTTGTTTTTTCAAATCAAACACGACGAAGTCTTTTGCCAATGTTTTGTCATCTAATTGTTCAACGTGTTGCACATCGGCAATGAACAACGAGCGTCCATGCGTACCGACAATCAATTCTTTATCACGTGGGTGAACAACTAAATCGTGTACCGCGACATTCGGCAAACCATTGCTCATACTTTGAAAGGTTTTTCCTTTGTCCAATGACACATACAAACTGTGGTCAGTACCAACGTAAAGGATATTCGGATTTTTTGGATCTTCTTTGACCACATTGATAGGTTCAGCAGGTAAATCTGTACCAATGCGCGTCCAAGTATCGCCATAATTTGTTGACACATATATATATGTGTTGAAATCGTCCCACCGATAGCCATTGAGCGAAGCATAAACGGTTGCTTTATCATGGCTACTCGCTTGGACACGGCTCACCCAAAGGTCAGAAGGCAACCCCTCCGTAATTTTCTTCCACTCAACACCGCCGTCTCTTGTTACATGTATCAAACCATCGTCGCTACCGACATAGATTAAACCGAATTTAAGCGGCGACTCGTGTATCGTTGTCAAAGTACCATAAGGCACATTGCCTTTTTTACCGCCTTTGGTCAAGTCATCGCTAATTTTTTCCCAATTATCGCCTTTGTCCAAAGAGCGATAGAGTTTATTTGCGCCAAAATACAAGACATCTTGGTTGTGTTGTGACAACAAAATCGGTGTTTGCCAATTGAAACGAAGCGGTTTTTCACCTAAATCATGTTTTGGCGTAATAAATTTAGGTCTTGCGCCTGGTTTCGTAGAAGTTCTGGCATAAGCACCAAATTGAAAACCTGTGTAAACCGTCGTATTATCGCGGGTATCAATCATCGTTTGCATACCATCGCCGCCCATGATGCTGCGGTATTCATTGTGTCCAGATGCCTGCCAATCCACATTAGGTTCTGTTTTGGAACTGCCAAACCATACGCCGTTGTCTTGAAGTCCACCATAGACATTATAAGGTTCTGCCATATCCACATTGATATGGTAAAACTGTCCAACAGGCGGATTGTTACACTTAAACCACGTTTTACCCTCGTCATAGGTGATGTTGATGCCGCCGTCATTGCCATTAATAAGGTGTCCGGGGCGATTTGGGTTCACCCACAAAGCATGGTGGTCAGCGTGCACATTGTCTTTATCGAGGTTGCGCCAAGTGTTGCCGCCATCATCTGAACCGACGGCATGAAAACCTAAGACATAAACTTTATCAGGATTATTTTGATTGACCCGTATTTGTGCAAAGTAATAGCCATACGTGAAAAAGAGGTCAGGAATAGGCTTGTCATGTGTTTTTTTCCATGACTTACCGCCGTCTTCCGAGCGATAAACCTCTGAACCAATGAGTCCGTTCCGATTAGCAAAACCATCATCACCGGTGTCCACATAGTCGTAAAGCGTTTGAACAGTTATCTTGTTAGATTTGATTTGCTCAATGATGTCGTCGGCTTTATATTTTTCTGGATAACCATTAGATTTCAAAAAAGTAGCCACTTTCTTTTTGTTAAGTGCCAAAAATGCTTCTTTTGACATCGTTTTGAGGTCTTCTTTTTTGATCTCGTCGTCTTTGGGTTCTTCTGCTTTTGCAGCTTTTGAGCCTTGATTGTCAATGACCGCATAGACGAATGTATTTTTTCCTTTTTTAGCTAATGCTAAACCAATGCGACCTGCGTCTGCACCGGTTGGGAAACCTGCACCTGCGGGTGTGACGAGATTCCAAGTCATACCACCGTCTGTTGATTTGTAAATGCCTGAACCTTTGCCCGATTCCTCGAAATTCCAAGCACGGCGTTCTTTCATCCACGTTGCGGCATATAATACTGAGGGGTTACTTTCGTCCACCACAATATCAATCGCACCTGAATTGTCGTCCACAAAGAGGGTTTGTTTCCAAGTTTTACCCCCGTCTTTGGTCATATATACGCCTCGATCTTTGTTGGGTGAGTAAAGATGACCCAATGCCGCAACCCAAACAATATCGGGGTTGGTGGGATGTAACACAATGCGTCCGATGTGTTGGGTTTCTTCCAAACCGAGGTGCTGCCAAGTTTTGCCATCGTCGCTTGATTTGTACATGCCCGCACCTGCGTAACTGGAGCGGCTGGCATTGTTCTCACCTGTACCGAGCCAAATTATTTTTTTGTCCCAATTGACAGCGACATCGCCAATCGTCATAACTGCTTGATTATCAAAGATAGGCGTCATGTCTGCCCCGTTCGATTCCGTTTTCCATAAGCCGCCTGATGCGTAACAAACGTAAAATACTGAGGGGTCCTTTGGATTGACATCTACATCCACTACACGTCCGCTTTGAACAGTTGGACCGACGTTGCGATACGTGACGCCATTGAGTAAAGAGTTGTCCGTCAATTTCTTACGCACGTCCAACGCTTTCAAACGGTCTGTTGACGATGAAGCCGAAACAGGATTCGGTGACGTTTGAAATTGCGCAAAAAGAGAAGAACTAAGTAAGGAAAGAAAGAAGATTTTTAAGAATTTCATAAGCTGGTTGGTGTGATTGGTTTAAAATTGATTTATTATTTGACGTAAATTTAGAATTTAAAAGGAAATATAAAAAACAAAAGTCCACAACGTCTGAATGTGTGGACTTTTGTTTGGTCGAAAAGGCTGTTTTACTGAGGGGTATTAAAACGGCATCCGATAATAAATCATCTTCAACGGTAAACTGTAAGGAATTGAATGAAGTGTTAATACATTTTGAATTCAAAAATAGCTTAAAATATTGAGTTTTGAAACCCGCAGTAAAATCTATACATATCCTTTCGCTTGCAAATTGAACAACTCCGCATACTTTCCACCCTGTAACATCAATTCTTCATGCGTCCCCATCTCAAGCCGTTGTCCATTTTCTAAAAACAAAATGCGGTCAGCCATACGCACCGTTGAAAAACGATGTGAAATCAAAACGGCTGACTTCCCTTTTGTCAGTTCTGCAAAACGGATAAAAACTTCATGTTCTGCACGAGCATCAAGGGCAGCCGTCGGTTCATCGAGTATCAATAATTGAGCATCACGCATATAAGCTCGTGCAAGGGCGATTTTCTGCCATTGTCCACCCGACAAATCAACGCCGCCCGCAAACCGTTTGCCGAGCATTTGTTGATATTTTTGAGGTAAAGGCTCAATGACGGTATCCGCTAAACTTTTGTTGGCGGAGTCCACAATTTGGTTTTGTTTATTGATATCTTCAATTTTACCAATCGCAATATTTTCAGAAGCGGTCATCGCAAAGCGGATATAGTCTTGAAAAATGACCCCGACAGCTTCACGTAGTTGCTGTGGGTCGTACTCTCGAAGGTCTCGCCCGTCGAGCCGAATAGACCCCTCAGTAGGTTCGTACAAACGAGCTAAAAGTTTGACAATTGTGGTCTTTCCTGCGCCATTTTCGCCTACCAAAGCGAGTTTTTCTCCTGCTTTTAGTTCAAAACTAAGATAAGTATCAACCACGGATTAAAAAACAATAAACCTGCGCCTAAAAATAGTATCGTAATGATGTCCTGCG
>JANMJN010000875.1:0-3329 GCA_031371355.1 Saprospiraceae bacterium | reverse complement strand
GTTGCATACTTGGAAAGCCCGGAGCTCGACGTCCGTGTGCTGGCGAGCGACAACCTGCTCAGGATCACGGGGGCTCGATAAATATCAACACCAAACGGGTCACAGGCTTCTTTATGCGTTTTATGAAAATGCGCCCCGTCCTCTTCCCACATATAATAAGGTGTCAAATCGGCACCACCGCCAAACCACGCATCCATCTTTTCTCCATTTTCATCATACAATTCAAAATAGCGATAATTGGCATGAACCGTCGGCACCATCGGATTGTGTGGATGAATGACCAACGAAATGCCACAGGCAAAAAACTGTGATTCTTTAACTCCAAAATGTTGCGCCATCGCTTGCGGCAATTGCCCATGCACCACAGAGGTATTCACACCACCTTTTTCAAACACATGACCACCTCTAATGATACGGCTTTTGCCACCGCCGCCGCCTTCTCGTTGCCAAGCATCTTCTTGAAAAGTGGCTTTGCCGTCTATTTTTTCAAGAGCTGTGCAGATGTCGTCTTGAAGGGTGTGTATGAATTGGATGAATGATTGTTTCATGTTTAATTATTATTTTACGCGTTGTTTTTTGTCATTCTGAACGCAGTTAAAGAATCTAAATAGTTGATAATAAATCATTTAGGCTCTTTCACTGCGTTCAGAATGACAAAAAAAGGGGCAAATACTGAGGGGGTTAGACCACCGCATATTCCATCGAATATTCCTTCACCGCATCCACAAAAGCCTTCGCATTTTCAACTGGAATATTAGGCAAAATGCCATGCCCTAAATTGGCAATATAACGCGTCGTGCCAAAAGCATCAATCATCTCATGCACCGCTTTGCGGATTTCGGGAATGGGAGACAACAACCGAGCAGGGTCAAAATTACCTTGCAATGTGACGTTATTACCTGCCCACGCACGGGCTTGTTGTGGCGTAATACACCAATCAATGCCCAAGCCGCTTGCGCCCATTTGACTCATTTCTTCAAGCGCAAACCAGGCACCTTTGGCAAAAACAATAGTCGGACACGCATCTTTCAAAGCCGTAACAATCTGACGAATATAACGCAAAGAAAACGTTTCAAAATCGGCAGGGCTCAATAAACCGCCCCACGAATCGAATATTTGCACCACATCTGCGCCTGCTTCGACTTGTTTTTTCAAATATGTAATCGTCGTATCTGTAATCATTTGCAACAAACGATGCGCGGCTTTGGGCTGTGTGAAACAGAAAGCTTTGGCGGCATCAAAGGTTTTTGAGCCTTTGCCTTGTACCATATAACACAACAAAGTCCAGGGCGCACCTGCAAAACCAATCAACGGTACACGTCCGTTAAGTTCTTTTTTTGTCAAGCGCAAAGCATCAAAAACATAGTGTAAACTATCGGAAACGTCAGGAATATGGAGTTTTTCGACATCTGAAAGCGTCTTAATTGGGTTTGGCAAAACGGGTCCAACGCTTTCAATCAATTGCACTTCCATACCCATTGCTTGTGGCACAACGAGGATGTCCGAGAAAATAATCGCGGCATCCACACCTACTTGATCAACAGGTTGTAAAGTGATTTCACACACCAATTCAGGTGTTTGGCAACGTTCAAAAAAGCCATATTTGGCTCTTAAAACGCGGTAGTCGGGCAAATATCGTCCTGCTTGTCGCATCATCCACACAGGTGGTCGTTCCAATGTTTCGCCGTTTAAGGCACGGAGTAAAAGGTCGTTTTTTATCACTGATTTATAGGTTTTAAGATTTAGGAAATTTTTAAAATTTCCTAAATCTCTGTTATAAGCGATTCAAAGCAGTTATTAATTTATCGCCACCTCTATTTAATATCTCTTTTGCACCCATTTTGCCTAAGTTTTGGGCATTTTCAATAGGCATTTTTACTTCTATTTCTATTTTTTCATCACCATTTAGGCTACAAATATTACCCATCAGTATAATGTCATTTTTTTCAGCCATTGCCAACGCTGCAATCGGTGTTGAACAGCCGCCCATGAGTTGACGTAAAAAATCACGTTCAATATGTGTGCAAAGTGCTGTCAATGAATCATTTAGCGTCGCACAAGCCTCAACCAACCACTCCTCTCCTACCCGACAAACTACTGCAATCGCTCCTTGTGCAGGGGCGGGCAACATCCAATCTAGGTCAATGCTGTTTTGAGGTCTTAGACCAATGCGTTCAAGACCTGCGGCAGCGAAAATAGCTCCGTTCCAGTCGTTGTCTGCCAATTTTTGAAGGCGTGTATTGACGTTTCCTCTCAGATTTTCAAGGCGATGATTTGGAAAACGATGCAGCCATTGCGCTTTTCGTCGAATACTTCCTGTGGCTATAACAGCTTGATAATCAATATTTTCTAAAAAAGAGGTATTGTTTTTATATACTAAAATATCATTAGGAGAATCACGTCTCAAAACGGCTGCTTGTACGATGCCCTGTGCTAATTGTGTCGGCACATCTTTCAAAGAATGAACGGCAATATCAACATGTCCAGACAGCAAAGCGGCATCGGCAGCCTTCGTAAACACGCCTTGAACGCCCATTTCGTAGAGTGGCGTGACCAAATCTATATCCCCCTCAGTATTGATACCGATTATTTCAGTCGTGTAGCCTTGTTTCTGCAAAGCTGTTTGCACAAATTCAGCTTGATAAAGCGCTAAAGGGCTTTTGCGCGTGCCAATGCGAATCTTTTTGTTTATCATAATCTAATAAGCCTTTCCTTATAAAGGTGGGCAAAAGTAGGGTTTGGTTTGTAGGTCTAAACTTTATACGAGTCATTTGATTGTAAAAAAACTAAATTGTTAATTATGACGGATAAATGACTCGTTTTCCTACAAAAATAGCTCAATACTTCGGTCTTTTGCGTCTTTTGAGACAGAATCGCCTTATCTCAATTTTTATAAATTAGAAAAAATCAATGTCTAAAGGAGTTATTTTGATGAATTTGGGTTCGCCCGATTCAACGTCAGTGAGTGATGTACGCCGTTATTTGAATGAGTTTTTGATGGATGAAAAGGTCATTGATGTGCCTTATTTATTGCGATTGCTCTTGGTTCGGGGCATTATTTCGCCATTTCGTGCGCCCAAATCTGCAGCGGCTTATCGTTCCATTTGGACAAAAGAAGGCTCCCCTTTGATTGTCTTAACAGACCAGTTACAGCTTGCTTTACAAGCAAAAGTAGAAGAACCTGTGACTGTTGCGATGCGTTACGGCAACCCTTCGCCTAAAGATGCTTTTGAAGAATTGACAGCCAAAATGCCTGATTTAGACGAGGTCGTTTTAGTGCCTTTGTATCCTCATTATGCGATGTCGAGCTACGAAACAGCCGTTGAATA
>JANMJN010000868.1:0-3047 GCA_031371355.1 Saprospiraceae bacterium | reverse complement strand
CTCAACAAGAACCAAATCATCTGCTACTGAGGGGGTGATTTTTACGGTATATTTAGATGCGACAAGGAGTGATACAATTTTAGAATATTCAAAACTGCCATCGTTATCCATTATTTTCAAGCGGTAATAGCTTGTTTTTTGAAAATTATTATCTTCAAACGTATATTCAGAGCCACTGCCTTTTGCTTTCACAAAACCAATGGGTACATAGTCTTTCCCATCCAAACTTCGTTCAATTTCAAACCCGCGAAATTGATATTCCGAAGCCGTTTCCCAATTCAATAGTGCAGAAGTGCCTTTGTTTTTTGCAGAAAAAGCGAGCAATTCTACTGATATTGTCGGTGTATAATTCGTAAAGTCAAGGTTTAGTAGCTTCGTCGTACCTGTACCTCGCCAAGTAGCTGTGATGCCCTGTGGTAAAGTGACATTTGAAAAATTGACGCTTGAATTGACAATTAATGTCAATGTTTTGCGCCGCATCCAAGTTGGTATAGCCGAAAGATTCAGGTTAATTTCTAATTTATTATCATTCGTCAGATTGGTCGTAAAATTAGTATTTTGACGACTTACAACGTATTCATAGACCTCTTGTAATGGTGCAAACCATACACGGTCACTACCATTTTTGCCATAAGAATTGGCAATATTGACCAAATAATTCTTGAAATTATAGAAATTAAAAGGGGCACTTGCATTAAAATTGTCAATATGATGCCCAAACTCATTGTACCAAAAATGCGCGCCACCTATGCTTTGATTGGCGATATTGGTCAGTTTTGTTGGATTATCTACTTGTGTTGTTATATCCTCACGATAGGCTTTTAAGTTGTTCATATTTGCATTTTCGTCAATTTGTATGCCTGTATAACTCACATTGTTTTGAGGAAAATTTTGATCGAAAACGGCTTTGTGTCCTTGTTGCAAAGCGACGTCTTGGTAGTTGTAGTCACCTGAAGGGACAACAAAACAAGGCATTTCAATACCTAAACGACTGCGTACATTGTCATTATTTTGCGTAATTTGATTGGCGTAAGTATAGCTACCCGTTATATCGCCCCAAGCCCGATGTGCGAAGCTGTGGTTTAAAACGTCCCAACCCATATTATAAACTTCTTGCAATTGCGCCCAAGACATATAGCTCGCATCATTCGCATTAGGACCATAATCGCTTGTATTTGTCGAATTCCAAGCAATACCGATCTTAAAATTGACATTATTGCCACATCCATCTGTAGAAAAAAGCCCTGGCGATGTGTATCCACTGCCTGGCACAACGCCCCCTTCAAACAAGGGTTTCGCTACAGTATAGTGGTCTGAAGTACAATCATCGAGTGTCAGACTGTACGCAAAATCTTTATTATACCTCAAAGCCGCCTTTGATACTGAGGGGGTATTTGAAGGTGTTGCTTCTAACTGCAAGACGATTTTTTGCGCTGAAATATTCAAGATAGCAAAAAAAAAGGCGATTGGAAGAAATGTAGTTTTGATCACAGTAAGTTGTTTTTTTCGAGTACAAAGCTAAATCTTCTTTTACAAATCTCCAAACAACATGGTTTTATTTGAAGTTTTTACTAAAAAAGGGTATTAATCCAATGATTTTATTTTAGTTAGAAACAAAAAGTTGAAATACGTCTCTTTTTTGTTTATAAAAAACTAATTTTACGCCTTAAAACAGGATAATTGAAACAATGATTCGAGAAGAATTCCCCCCTGAAAACAGTCCTTATCAAGGCGGTATCAGCGATGGTTGGCAATATCAAATCCGTTTTGCTGGTTCGAAATTGCAAACAAGCCTTGATATGATACGGGCTTTCCTCGACGAGGAAGGCTATGAGGATGTTCCTTTGCCTCGTACTTCCGAAGAACTTTTACACTTTCGATTGCCTTCAAAGCAACAACAAATCAATCTTTTTGGTGATAATGGTTATGTTCATAATCCAGTAAAAATTCTATTTGACCCAACAGAACGTGTGACCAAAACGCTTATTTTGTGCATTTTTAATGAAAAAACAGACAATCATCTTCTCCGTTTTCACGGAAAAATTGTATAAATAAATCACTCATTATGAAACGAATCGCTATAGACATGGACAATGTCATCGCCGACATTACAACGGCTTTTCTCGACTCTCATGAATGTGAAACAGGCATACGTTTGACACCTGATGATATCAATGGGAAAATGGAAATTGATGCTTTTCCAAACGTCATGAGATGGGTGAATACTGAGGGGTACTTTAGAGACTTGCAGGTTATGCCTGATAGTCAACGAGTTATAAAAAAACTAATGGAACACAATGAGGTTTTCATTGTGTCAGCAGCGACGCAATTTCCAAGAAGTTTATACGACAAAATGATGTGGATGGAGGAACATTTCCCTTTTATTGGTTGGCAAAATATCTGCTTATGTGGCTTCAAAACCATCATCAAAGCCGATATTTTGATTGATGATCACTTCAAAAACTTGGACTATTTTGAAGGAGCAACCTTACTTTTTACGGCTACGCATAATGTTTTGGCTGATAACGGAAGACATCGGCGCGTCCATTCGTGGTTGGAAATTGAGCAAATTTTACTGTAAAAGACGACCGATATTAAATGCCGTTTTTTCCAAATTCGCCGCCGTTGCCGCCAAAGCCTCTGCCAGAGTACACGGCTTTTGAGCGATAGAAAACGCCGCTTTGAGTCCTAAATCACGTATAGAATCAGGGGTGATATCTAAAGCACCACAGAGTGCAATGACAGGTTTTTGTTGCGTGCGCGCAATAATGCCCGCAATCAATTTGCCATGCGCCGTTTGGCTATCGAGCCGCCCTTCGCCCGTGATAATCACGTCTGCCCAAGCGATTTGTGTATTAAAATTTGTCAAATCCATCATCGCGTCAATGCCGCGTTTGATGTGGGCATTTAAAAAAAACAGTGCGCCAAAACCCAAACCACCTGCCGCACCTGCGCCTGCCTCATCAACTTTTGGAAAGTTTGAAACTTTCCAAAAGTTTTGAGCACCCATTTCCAACGTTTCAATATCAGCATCGCTTGCACCTTTT
>JANMJN010000380.1:0-5107 GCA_031371355.1 Saprospiraceae bacterium | reverse complement strand
GAGTATCCGAGTATCCGAGTATCCGAGTATCCGAATTAACGAATAAAAAAAATGAACGAATTACGCATCACAACAGTCCAAGCGGACTTAATTTGGGAAAATAAAATCGAAAACCGCTCAAAATTCGATGATCTACTGAGGGGTATCAAACGCAGCGAAACAGATGTCATTGTCTTGCCTGAAATGTTCACAACGGGGTTTTCGATGAATCCATCGGCATTTGCGGAAACGATGGACGATACCACGGTCTTTTGGCTTAAAAAAAAGGCTTGGGAACTTGATGCAGCTATCACTGGCAGTTTTATTTGTGTTGAAAACGACAAATATTACAACCGCTTGGTGTGGATGCAGCCTGATGGGACGTTGTCCATTTACGACAAACGGCATCGGTTCACGCTGGCAGGCGAAGACAAATATTATACTGAGGGGGTCGAAAGACTTGTCGTTGAGTGGCGCGGTTGGCGTATATGCCCCTTGATTTGCTACGATTTACGGTTTCCTGTTTGGGCAAGGAACCGTATAAAAGAGGCAAAAGGCAAGGGGCAAGAGGCAAGGGGCGAAGGACTCGTTGATTATGATATCTTAATATATGTAGCGAATTGGCCTATCGCACGCAGTCATCATTGGCGCATATTAACTGAGGCGAGAGCCGTTGAAAATCAAGCTTATGTGGTCGCTGTTAATCGTGTGGGAACAGATGCCAATGGTTATGAATACCGCGGTGATACTTCTGTTATTGACTATGCGGGCGATATATTATTGCGCCGCTCATTTACTGAGGGGGTTGATACAACGATAGTTTCAAAGGAAAAATTGAGGAATTACCGTAAAAAATTTGGCTTTTTAGCTGACCAAGATGCGTTTGAAATCAACTTGTAAGACAAATATGTTAAATCGCAATAAATCAATCGTAAATATCTGATTATCAATCAATTAAAAATAAATTTAAAAAAAATTTCTCTTCCTAACATAAAAAGACCCAAATTTACTTTTGTTCAGAAGTGTTAAAAAGACAAATAAAATTTGAAAAAAAGGGCTTAAGGAGTAGAAAATATCAATACGTTTTCTACCTTTGCTCCAGGCAATAAAGATTGCTGAATCAGAGAAGTAATTTTTATTTGCTTTTATTCGAAAGGACACAATTTTATTTTGGCGACTCTGACGCTCTCATTTTAACAGCATTGACAGATTATGGAAGCTACAATCAGTTCTGACGGACGATGTCCGTACCCGCAAACGAAACGAGTTAAACAAATTATTCTCCAAAGCTTACTTACACTTCTGTCCCTTAACATTTTCGCCGCACCGACGGCAACTTTATTTAAAAACCGAACAACAATCAACACAATAACTTTATTTCCCATTCCGATTAACAATACATCTATGTTCATGGGTTTCGCAGCTAATGCGCCGACTTTCATGACAGAACGTGTGTCGCCATCTGCCGAACGTCGTCAGGACGTTGTTTGGTTTGCAGAATCGCACACAGGATGGGGGCTTCAGTACAGTCTCGGCAGTTCATCGTTAGATGATGGCTTCGACTGTTCGGGTTTTGTTCGGTATGTGTTAAACTATTTTGACTTCAAAGCCAGTCGTAGCTCGACAGAGCAATTCAAAGAAGGTACTCAAATTCCAGTCGCATTGGCTCGCAAAGGAGACTTAGTTTTCTTTGGTGACAAAAAAAACGTTTCACATGTTGCTATGGTGGTTTCAAACGATGACAAAGGATTGGTCGTCGTCCACAGCACTTGCTCACGTGGTGTTATCAAAGAAAATATTACAGAATCGGCTTATTGGAAGCCGAAATTAAAAGACAAAGCCGTGAATATCATTGGTTTATAACCGCTGAAACGGTCTTAAGATTTCTAGTTTATTGTTCGAAATGAAAAACCAACTCAACGCCAGCAAAAGACACTTCGGTGTCTTTTGCTATTTTTATACTGAGGGGTTGGTTTTATGACAAAAAAAAGCTACCCGAGTATTCTGGTAGCTTTTATATTAATCGTGATTCAGCTTGATTTTTCTTTTGTCAATTAGAACGTGTGACGACCACTGGTAAACAGATATTGGCGGGTATGTTACTAATTGTTATACTTTTCGCCGTTTCACAACCATCTGTATTCCTCACCGTCATCGTATGGCTGCCAGGGGGCAAGCCGAGCAAAGTTGGGGGACTTGGATAGGCTGTAAAACTGCCCAAGTCTATCTTCAAAAGCGCTGTTGCTGGAATGGCATTCGTCAAATTTGTAATATTCACTTCTTCTGTTGTTCCCGGGCAGGCTACTGGTTTAGATAATGTAAAGTCTGGCTTTGGGTTAACTGTCACCACGACTTGTGCTGTATCATTACAACTTGTACCAACTTCAGCTATCAATATATAGGTAGTCGTTGTACTGGGCGTGACGGCAGTAGGCGTTGTGACCGTCGTTCCACCTGCAACGGTCAATGACCAAACTGGATTGACATACGCGTTATAATTCGTTATCTCTGCCGTTAAATCCACGGTTGTGCCTTCACATATAGTGGTCGCCACGTCCGCTATCACAGGCGGGTAGTTGACGTTTACAAGCACTTCTGCTGTATCTCGACAACCACTGCCATTTTCTTCTACTAATATATATGTCGTCGTCGTCGTGGGCGAAACAGCGGTTGGTGTCGCAACGGGTGTTCCCGTGACGGTTGTTAATGTCCAAACAGGATTCGCCAATGAGCCATAACCTAATATTTGTGCTGTTAAATCCACTGTTGTGCCATTGCATATTGTCGTTACGCCATCGGCAATACTGGGTTTGGTATTGACATTTAACGTGAGCGTCGAAGTTCGATAGCAACCGGTTGTTGTGTTTTCAACACGCACATATAAGATAGATGCGCTTGACGTATGCGGACTACTGAGGGGGTTCGCATCGTTACGCGCATCAGCCAACGTTGCATGATAAGTAACAGCTACACCTAATGCGCCGCCTGTTACCGTTGCATCGGCATCGGTGAGTAAAAAATCAGCCATACCACTGCCACCGATTTCCTCACAATGCGTCAAAGTGGTGTTATTGGCAACAGGTCTGGGTGTAAAATTTAATTCAAAAGTATCATTTTTAGTGGCACAGCCAGAAGGTGATGCGTATTCGGCTGTGAGAATATATGTCCCGCCATTGTCAACGACCCTGATTGTTGGAAAATTAGACGCAAAATTGGTCGGTGAGACGTTACTTGTCGCTGCGTTTATGGCAGTAATCTCATTGGCAGGTGCAACAGTGCCATAATACCACTTGTAGTTAGCATAAGTGGCTTGATCCTGTGGGGTTAAGGTTAAGGTATCCCCTTCACAGGAAGCAATCGTGAGTTTGCAACTCGTTGAAGTCGTTGTAATAGAACCGACTTGCCCCTTCACAGAGGTTAAAAGTGAACACGTGAGGGCAAGAAGTATGACAATTTTATGTGACTTATTCATTGAGAAAGTATTAAAATGAGTTATGAGTATTAGATGGATTTTATAGTAGTCATTCGGGCATAATCTTCGACCGCCCTTTTTATACTAATTATTGCTACTTGTACGTGTAATTAATACTGGAACACATTCCGGCGTTGGGCAACAAACAGTCGTTAGGACTTGTACCGCTGTTGCTGTCGAATAACAACTTGCGGGCGATTTCTCAAATAAGTAGTAAGTCCCATTTGTCGCAGCAGTAGGTGAAGGGACTAAAGCAGAACCAGAGCTATTAGTCACATGCCACTCAAAAACACTGCCTGATACGGAGGGGGTCAAAGTCGCTGCGAGTGCCGTTAAATCCACCGTCGGTGCCGGACAGGTGTTCATTTGAGGCGATGATACTGAGGGGGGGGTCGGAGTGGGCACCACGTTGACAACAACTTTCATCGTATCTGAAGTATAACAATTGAACACGTCTTTGATGATATAAAAACTATCGGTTGCTGTAAGAGCCGTAGCAGTTGAATCAGTTACATTTGTCCAGTTACTGTGATAGTATCTAAAATACCTTTGCGCCACCGAATCTTTGGTTCTAGCAGCTATGTCTCTTGTTAATGTTGTCAAATTAAAGTTTTGCGAAGCGCAAGCCGTTATCGTTGTATCCAATAAGGAGGGAACAAAGCACGGATAGAATCCAAAATCGTAGGTATGATTGGTCGTACCCGCCCCGCCTGTTGTCAAAGAGATGACGGAATAATTGCCCGCAATAGACGCATCGGAGTCGTTGAGGTCGTCGCCATTGTTTGTTGTCGAGTTGGCAATAGTTAACCTCATTGTGTCCAAAATGGCTTGATTTGTGTTGTTGATGCGCATTTCATAAGCCGTATTGGGTTGCAGCGTTGTATCTGCACCTGTCCCAGTCCATGTAATGCCTGCGACATTTTTATCTGAAAAATAGTATTCACCACTTGCGTTTGTAGTAGTGGTGGCTATTTGCGTACCGTTTTTCCACAATGAAACGGTGATATTACTGAGGGGTGACTCGCAAGGGTCTTGCACGCCATCTCTATCGGAATCACGCCAAACATAGTTGCCTATCTGAATTGGTTGAGCTTGGCAAAGAGTGATTAAATCGCCGATACCTGTTGATTTCGCACTGCCACCTACAAAAACTTGAAAGGCTGATGACACTATCTGATTGCCTGTTGACGCCGATAATTTAAGCGTACCACCCGTAAAATAAGCCAATGGGTCTAAGGCGGAGGTCACAACTTCTCCTTTTGAAACAATCAGTGCTAATCCCCCTTGAGCAGATTCTGCGTGGACAGAATATACCTCTCCTTTAAAAAACTCCGTTTCGACTGGGGAGGTTGCACTTGTAGGCGTTGCGCCATAAACGAGCGACTCCATATTCCAAATGCCATTGTTGTAGTTGGCTTTCAATATATCACCACCTGAAACTGCCAGTTCTTGTAAGCCAGATGTCGTAAAATCGGGCGCATTGTTGTTATTCGAAATCTGATGACTTGTTCTATCTGAAAGTCCTAAAATCATGTTGCCATCGGCATCAATTTCTATATCAGACAAAATGGGTGTTGGATGGCATAACCGATAATAACCGGACGACGAATAGGCTTGAAAATTCGTTGCATTGAACACATCTTTCCATGGATACCA
>JANMJN010000786.1:0-4441 GCA_031371355.1 Saprospiraceae bacterium | reverse complement strand
TATTCACCGATACGAATTCGATAGGCTTTTGCTCCTTTAAGCCGTTTTAAAGAAGGAATCATTTCAATATCGTCTATATGGTAGAGGTTTTCAATTAAGTCTGCGATTTGATGGCTCAAAATGCGGTTTTTCAATTTGCCTTCTTCCTTGTCAAACCCTTCAGTGATAATAACTTTCATCGGTTTCTAAGTTTTCTGACAAAATCATCGGTATCAACAGTTTTACTGCTGTCAGTCAATAAAATATCTTCGAGAATGGCGGCATCTTCTTTGTCTTCCAAACTCATATCCTCCCATTCGCCACTTGTCACATATTTTTGGCGTAGGTTTTCCCGAATGATTTGTTGGTCACTCGTCAAACGAATGTCTTTGATTTTAACTTCAAATCGTTTAAAAATCTCTAATAAGACATTTTCATCTTCTTCATTGATAACTATGGTCATTTCCTTTGTCATGTTGTACTATTTTATTTTTTGACAAATTTAATTATTTAAAAATTATCCCCCTCAGTATTTTTCTCTTGAAAGCCGTTTTTCTCCTTAAATCTAAGATTTTAATACCTTATAAATTAATGATTCCGTGCATCTAAGCCCCAAGACAGTTTTTCCCGTAGGGTTTTCAGATAGGTATCACCATGAAGTTGAACGAGTTTAACGGTAAAATCGGCACAACGCACAGCGAGTTGAAAATCGGCATTGACAACGGCAAAACGTGAATCAAGGGTGCAAAGGAAATTATCTGCCCGTCCTTCAATTTCAAAACTGATGACAGAACCGTCGCTGACGACGACAGGGCGGGCATTGAGATTATGCGGTGCCACAGGCGTAATCACAAAATTACCAGAATTAGGAAAAACAATCGGACCACCGCAGCTTAATGAATAACCCGACGAACCTGTTGGCGTAGCCACAATCAAACCATCTGCCCAATAAGAATTGAGATAGGCACCGTTAAGATAAGTGTGAATTGTAATCATCGAACTCGTATCACGTTTCAAGATAGTAAAGTCATTGAGCGCAAAACGAACATCGTCGAAGAGAGGTAAATTCGATTCAAGATGTAAAAGCCGCCGCCATTCGACGCTGAACTGCCCTTGAATGAGCATTTGTATGGCTTCTTCGATGCGGTTTTTGTTGATATTCGCCAAAAAACCTAACCGACCAAGGTTAATACCCATAATCGGCACATCGGAATCGCGGACAAGGGTGATAGCGTCCAAAATAGTTCCGTCGCCACCTAACGTGATGACGTAATCGAAAGCATGAATTTTGAAATCGAGATAAGACTGAAAAATAGCGACATCGCGTTTGAAGGTCACTTTGTTTTTTATCTGCTCGAAATAGGACTCATATATATACGTGTTGACCCCCTCAGTATGCAGGGCATCGAAGAGAGCTTGCACATGAGGTAAATCTTCTGGATGAAGGACTTTGCTATAAATGGCGACTTGCATGGTGCAAAAGTAGTTAAAGGAAATGAGGAATGATAGAACAAATCTCCTTGAATATAAGTAAGGTTGGAAGAATTCAGAGACTGAAATATGCCTTTTTTTGTAACTTTGTGCCTTTAATTTGAATAAAACATAAAATATGACCGTTTTAAAAGCCTTTCTAACCAGCTTTATTTTTTTGATTGTCCACAACTTACAAGCATCGGGTTATTTTGAATTTTCACCTTTGGTTCGTTCTGCTTATGAAAAGGCGATGGCTTTGCGTCTATCGGAGGCAATGGAGCAGATTGCGCAACTGCGCCAAGCAGAACCAGATAATTTGATGTCTTATTATGTGGAAAACTATGTGGATTGCCTACGTGTTTTTGTTGGCGAAGAAAAATCGGACTATGACCGTTTGCTAAGAAACGAGGAAAAAAGGCTCAATATACTGAGGGGGGGAGATAGTGGCTCGCCGTATTACCTTTTTACACAAGCGCAAGTCCGGTTACTGTGGGCGATGAACAAAGCGAAATTTGGCGACTATTTATCGGCTTTCAACGCGACGAGTACGGCTTTTGAGCAATTGGAACGGAATCAGAAGAAATTTCCTATGTTTATGCCTAATAAAATGAGTTTAGGTGTGCTTCATGCCGTTGTAGGTTCCATTCCAGATAATTATAAATGGGGTTTGAAGTTGGTTTCAGGAATGAAAGGTACTGTTGAACAAGGGCAAAACGAAATAGAAGAGGTCATTCGCTACGCAAAAAATAATGATTTCGCTTTTGAACAAGAAGCCATCGTCCTGTATGCTTTTTTGATGCTGCATTTGAATAATGAAAATGAAAGTGCTTGGGCGATTGTGAATACCCCAAAATTGAAGCCCAAAGAGAATATGCTTGCCGCTTTTGCGCTGTCTAATGTCGCAATGCGGACTGGGCGAAATGATAAAGCGATTGAAATACTACAAAGCCGCCCGACAAGTGGGGCATATTTACCTTTCCCATATCTCGATTATCTGTTGGGCTTGTCTAAAATGTATCGAGGCGATGGTGATGCGGATGTCTATCTAAGGCGCTTTACGACACAGTTCAAAGGGCGTAACTATATAAAGGAGGCTTATCAACGCTTAGCATGGCAGGATTTACTGAGGGGGTCGTGGAAAGATTATAAAGGATGGATGTTGAGTGCGTTGACAATGGGACGTGCAGATGTCGGGGGCGATAAAAATGCTTTGAAAGAAGCGAAATCCGGAGTCGCACCAGAACCGACATTATTAAGAGCGCGTTTATACTTCGATGGTGGCTATTATCAAAAGGCATATAATTTTTTAAGTTCTAAGAATGAGAACAGTTTTAGCGACTTATCTCAAAAGTTAGAGTATTCGTATCGAATGGGTCGTATTTTTCAAATGTTGAAAAAGCCGAATGATGCCATACCTTATTATGATAAGACGATTCAGAATGGTAAGGATACAAAATACTATTTTGCTTGTAATGCGGCTTTGCAATTGGGTTTGATTTATGAGTCATCAAATCAAAACCCAAAAGCGCGTGAGTTTTTTAAGTATTGCCTCGCTTTGAATCCTGATGACCATGCCGACGCCCTTCATGCAAAGGCGAAATCGGGTTTGAGCCGAGTGCGATAGTGACACACATATATATAGTGTCCTTCTTTGCTTTTAGGGTTTCCGAAAACGAAATATCAGAAATAGCGACACATATATATATGGTGTTATTGCGGTTTCAATTTTAAGTTTAAAAACGTTGATATGAAAAGAATAGCTTTCCTTTTGTTGTTGCCTTTATTTCAAAACCTAACGGCACAAACCTTGACGGGTTTTTCCGCCCGATTCAATGATGCCTTTGTGGATTGGGATTTATACGTGGACAGCATTGACGGCTCTGCAGGTAATTTGACGATGACTTGGCAACATCCCGACGATTGGACGCAATGGAGTTACCGAATGGGCGACCGTTCTGGTAACATCAAAACCAAATGGCAAAAGGACTTGTCGCAGTGGGAGACCCGAGGAGAGAACAAAACGATATCCGCACAAATGATGTGGACGAACGACCCGAGGCAATGGCGCGTGACGGATAACAAGTTTAGTCTTGAACTCACTTGCCGTTTTGGCAACAACTGGAATGAATGGCTTGTAGATGATAGTAAGCGTGGCTACTTTCGGGTGATTACGCGTTATGAAAATGACCCACGAGATTGGATAATAGAAGATGAATTGGACCCCTCAGTATCTTTCCCTATGAAAATGACTTTACTGTATCTGGTATTGTTTAATAGTGTACCGAAGCGATGATGTTTTGATAATTGAGACTATTCAACATTCATGGGCTATTCTTTCAGATATTTTGAAGTGATTCTTTCAATTGAAAATTTTTTTAAGAAAAACAATCAACCTAAAACACTGATTATCAATAATTTGTGGCTATGTCCGTTCCTATAGATTAGAGTTAATAGAAAAGAAGTTCAGAAAAAGCTTGCACAAGTGGAAATGACGTTCTATCTTTGCGTCGCTTTAAAAGAAAGGCGGTTGTTTTCAAGGGATTTCGAGAAACTAGACGTTTTGTTTTATATTGAAACTTCATTAAGTATCGAGAAAAAAGTTTTAAAAAAAACTTCATAATATTCTTTGAAAAGAAAAACAATCGTATCTTTGCGACCCGTTAGAAAAAGACGGAAATTTGATAGAAAAATAGCTTTGAAGAAAGCTAAAAATATAGCAAAAACAACGACTCACTTAGTATCCGAAGAGAGTAAGATAGTAGCAAGCAAGTTGTTGTTTTTCAAAGAGTTCATTGACAAATAGGGACAGAACAAGCACACTTTTTAGGAAGTGAGTAAGAAAGAAGGAAGTGAAACTGAGGTTTAGAAGTTATTTTTCTTTAGAGAAATGACAGAGTCAAATAATCTGAAATATTTAATGCCTTCGGGTGTTTATAAAGATATACAATGGAGAGTTTGATCCTGGCTCAGGATGAACGCTAGCGGCAGG
>JANMJN010000783.1:0-8848 GCA_031371355.1 Saprospiraceae bacterium | reverse complement strand
ACGTCAGGGCGGGGGCGCATTATACCCAATTTATGGTCTATGATTTCGATTCTGATGGTAAAGCCGAAATGACTTGTCGCACCGCTCCCGGTTCGATTGATGGCATCGGAAAGCCTATTGACAGTATGAATCATACGGTAGATTATCGCACGACGGCGGGTTATGTTCTGTCGGGTCCTGAATATTTAACTGTTTTTAATGGCCTTACTGGGGCGGCAATGGCTTCGACGGACTATGTGCCTGCACGTGGAACAGTCAGCAGTTGGGGTGACAACTACGGCAATCGCGTTGACCGATTTGTTGATGCGCTGGCTTATGTTGATGGCAAACAACCGTCTTTTATTACGGGACGAGGCTATTATACCCGTTTGGTGCGTGTGGCGTGGAATTGGCGCGGCGGCAAGTTGACAAAAGTTTGGGAATTTGACAGCAATAACCCCGGAAACAGCACTTTTTTCAGTCAAGGTAACCACAATATTACTGTTGGCGACATGGATGGCGATGGTAACGACGAAATTTGTAACGGCTCAAGTACAATTGATAATGATGGAAAACCGCTTTACAGTACCCTTTTAGGGCATGGTGATGCGCTGCACATGAGCGATCTCGACCCTGACCGCCCGGGTTTGGAAATTTGGCGTTGCCTTGAAGAACCAGCACGTTATGGTACAAATGGTCTGGTTTTTCAAGATGCTAAGACGGGTGAAATTATATGGAGTGTGGATGGTCAAGGAACAGATGTCGGACGCTGCATGACTGCGGATATTGATCCTCGTTATAAAGGTGATGAATGTTGGGGTGCAAAAGGTGGACTTTATACTTGTAAAGGGCAATTGATTTCAGCCACACGCCCCAGCTCAATGAATTTTGGTATTTGGTGGGATGCTGATTTAACACGTGAACTATTGGATGGCAACAAAGTATATAAATGGAATTATTTGAATGCCACGACTTCAACCCTTTTTACAGCCGATAGTTGTACATCGAACAATGGCACAAAAGCGACCCCCTCAGTAAGTGCTGACCTTTTTGGCGATTGGCGCGAGGAATTTATTTTGAGAAAGACCGATAACACAGCTTTACGCATCTTTACAACAATAATTCCGTCACAAAACAGATTAATTACGATGATGCACGACCCACAATATAGGGCAGCAGTCGCTTGGCAAAACTCGGCTTATAATCAACCACCACATCCAAGCTACTATTTGGGTGATGGTATGGCACAACCACCACGTCCGAATATTGATGTTGAACCGTTGATGACGGATGCAAAAGACATCAAAACTACTTCAATTCGTATTTTTCCGAACCCCTCAGTACATGGCTTTGTGATTGACGCAAAAGGCGATTTTTCTTATAAAATCTATGATTTGAAAGGTCAATTGCTCGAATCTGGCAATGGAACTGACCAAGCAACAGTAGGAACTAAATTGTCTCGCGGAACGTTTGTGATTCATATTAACCAAAATGGTACAGAAGAAGTCTTAAAAGTGGTTAAGGATTAAGACCACAGTCGAACCAGTGTCATCTGTGGTCAAAAATTCATCATTCATAACTCATCATTAACATGCAAAGAATCGCATTTAAAATGCAGCTGCATCGTGGTCAAGCTGCCGAATACAAAAAACGCCACGACGAAATTTGGGCAGAACTTGTCGCTTTGCTCAAAAGCATCGGGATCAATGATTATTCTATTTTTCTCGATGAAGAAACGTATGCCTTGTTTGCCGTTTTAAAAATAGAAAACTCTGAATTGCTCGACACGCTGCCTGCACATGAAGTGATGCAGCGTTGGTGGGCATATATGTGCGATATTATGGACGGGAATGCGGATAACTCGCCTGTTGTGAAACCATTGACGGAGGTTTTTCATCTTTCTTAAAATCAAAATGACTCAAATCACCCACTTAAATGATATTCATCATCATCCAATATGACCTTTATGCTGATTTTTGTCATTGACTTTATAGTTTTGTGAAAAAATTGGATGAATGTGAATCATGAAAACGAAAATATCAGTGACGTTGCCAGCCGTTTGAATGCCATCATTCAAACGGCTGTTGATGGTATCATAACGATAAGCGATAGGGGTATCATTGAATCGGTCAATCCCGCTACTTGCAATCTTTTTGGTTACGAAGTTCCTGAAATGATTGGAAAAAATATAGCGATGCTGATGCCAATGCCACACAGCCGAGTCCACGATAGTTATATTCATAATTATTTGACAACAGGACATCGTAAAATTATTGGCATCGGACGTGAAGTGTTGGGAAAGAAGAAAAATGGCACTACTTTTCCGTTTTGGTTGGCGGTCAGTGAGGTCAATTTAGGTGGAAAACGCCTTTTTACAGGCATTGTTCACGATATGACCGAGCAAAAAAAGGCAGAAGCCGAACTTTTGATACTCAATCAAGAACTCGAAGGCAGAATTGCAGAACGCACGGAAAGACTTTCCGATGTCGTCAATAAACTGTTGGCTACGAATCAACAACTTTACCACGAAATCCAAGAACGCAAGGCTGCCGAACAATCGCTGTTGTTACTTCAAGTCGAATTGCAGCAGGCTTTAAAAAAGGAACAAGACTTAGGTTTGCTCAAAACCCGCTTCGTTTCAATGGCTTCACATGAGTTTCGGACACCCCTCAGTACCATTCTCTCTTCAGCAAGTTTGATGGATCAATACACTCAAACGGAGCAACAAGACAAGCGACATCGCCATTTTTTAAAAATAAAAAACAGCGTGGACATGCTCACAATGTTGCTCAACGACTTCCTTTCCATCAGCCGTTTGGAAGAAGGGAAAGTGGAATTGTCCCTCGAAAAGATTAATTTTTACGACTTTTGTCAAGAGGTTATTGATGAAATGAACGGAATTTTGAAAAAAGGGCAAAAGCTCGTGACAAACCATTATAATGAGGATTTAGTCATCGAAATGGATAAAAAACTCTTGAAACTCATACTCATCAACCTAATTTCCAATGCGTCTAAATATTCGAATGAAGGTTCAACCATTATTTGCGAAACAAAAATGGTTGAACAATATTTCAACATCAGTGTCATTGACACCGGAATGGGGATTCCGGAAGAAGATAAAAAGCACATGTTTGACCGCTTTTTTCGGGCTTCCAACGCTATGAATATTAAAGGAACCGGTTTAGGCTTGCACATCGTTCGGCGTTATGCCGAAATGATGAATGGTGTACTGACGTTTGAAAGTGAATTGGGTAAAGGTTCAACCTTTACGGTTGAGTTTTTGATTGATAATTGACCCTTCAGTAAATTGATTTGAAAATTCAAATAAAGAAGCAAATAATTAAACGTATGAAAAAAATACTCATCATCGAAGACCACGAAGACATTCGTGAAAACCTTGCCGAGATACTCGATTTGGCAGGTTATGAGACATATACAGCTGAAAACGGCAAAATTGGCGTTGCAATTGCTGAAAAAGTACACCCTGACCTTGTGTTGTGCGATGTGATGATGCCTGTACTCGATGGCTACGGCACATTGAGTATCTTGCATAAAAAACAAGCAACGGCAGATATTCCATTCATTTTTTTAACGGCGAAATCTGAAAAAGCGGACTTTAGGTACGGGATGAATTTGGGTGCAGACGACTACATCACAAAACCTTTTGAGAGCAACGAACTGCTGAAAGTGGTCGAAATGCGCCTTGCCAAATCCGAAAAAATGAGGCATGTGGCATCTGAAAATGGTACGAGTGACTTTTCTCTTTTTATCAATGAAGCAAAAGGGGAGGAGGCGTTGAAAGACTTGACAATTGACCGTGAATCTCGTACTTTTTTGAAGAAATCATCGATTTATACTGAGGGGTCTGTACCACGCTTTTTATATTATATTGAAAAAGGGAAAGTCAAATTATCAAAGACAAATGACGATGGTAAAGAATTGATAATTAATGTCTTAGCAGAAAAACAGTTCTTTGGATTTATGTCCATACTGAGGGGTGAAAACCAAACGGACAATGCCATAGCCCTCGAGGAATGTACGATTGTGACAATACCCAAAGATGATTTTATTAGCCTCTTACATGCCAACCGCGATGTATCCGTCAACTTCATTAAAATGCTGGCGGGCAATGTTGTGGCACAAGAAGAGCAACTCCTTCATTTAGCCTATAATTCAGTCCGAAAACGGGTAGCAGATACCCTTATTTTATTGGACAATCGTTATAACAACAAACCAATTTCAATGTTGAGAGAAGACATTGCAGCTTTGGCAGGCACTGCCAAAGAAACGGTGATTCGGACGCTCACCGATTTTAGAGAAGAAAAATTGATTGATGTGGAAGATGGAAAAATTACAGTTTTGTCGGTTGAGAAACTGAAACGTTTGTATAATTGAATAAATAGACAATTAGGAAATATAAATTTTTTTCCTAATTGTGTGTTTTGCTGACCAAAATCACCCTCTCCTCTAACTTTCCTCATTCTCACATCCATGATTCCTACCGATTTTTGCTCTTAAAATCGCATTGAAGATGTTAAAAATTGAAATTATAGGGACGGAAGACAGTAAACAGAAACAACTTGTTCGGCATGTTCAACAAGCGATTGATGCTTTGGGTATTCATACAGGTATCAAATTAATTTCGAATTGGGAGGAAATTGTTAGCTATCGCATCATCAAAACGCCTGCTTTGGTTGTCCAAAATCAAGTCCTCAGTCAGGGTTTTGTTCCTACTGTAACGGAGATACAATCGTTGCTTGCTTCATTCATTTATGATAAAAATCAGCTTGTGGCATGACATGCATCATGCTTAAACAAGCCTAATAAGTTGACTTTTGTGCAAAAATAAGTCTGAATGGCAACCGCAACCTTAGAACATCCAATAGTTATTTCGGCAGTTAAAACAACGTGTTTTCACTGCCACGACGACATTGTGGACACCACAATTCGCTTCAATGATAAAGCTTTTTGCTGCGAAGGCTGCAAAACGGTTTATCAAATTCTTGACGAAAACAACCTCTGTACTTTCTATGCACTTGATGAGAATGCAGGAACAACCCAAAAGGGAAAGACCTCTCAGTATGCTTACTTAGATGATGCGGAAACATCTGCAAAAATCATTGATTATCAAGACGATAGCACAACACGTGTGACGTTTTTGTTGCCCAGTATGCACTGTGCATCGTGTATTTGGTTGCTTGAAAATATGCACCGCATCAATCCAGCTATTTTCAATTCAAAGGTCAATTTTTTGAAAAAAGACGTAACAATTCTTTTCTCAAATAAAGAAATTTCGTTGCGCCGTGTGGCGGAAATTTTAGCATCAATCGGCTATGCGCCTGAAATCAATTTTAATGATGTTGAAAATATTGGGCAACTGCCAATTGACAGGACGATTTACTATAAAATAGGTGTAGCCGCTTTTGCTTTTGGCAATATCATGTTGTTGAGTTTTCCTGAATATTTGGGCTTAGATGCGTCTTTGGAAAGCAATTTTGCCCAATTTTTTGGCTATATCAATCTTGTTTTAGCCATTCCTGTTTTGGTTTATTCCGCACGAGATTATATTATTTCAGCATGGCAAGGCATTTGCCAAGGGCATTTGAATATTGATGTGCCGCTGACTTTAGGCATTTTTGCGTTGTTTGGGCGCAGTGCTTTTGAAATTTTGACCCATACAGGTGCGGGTTTTATGGACTCATTTGCGGGACTCATTTTCTTTCTCTTGGTAGGCAAATGGTTTCAACAAAAAACCTTTAATCACTTATCGTTTGAACGTGATTATAAGTCTTATTTTCCAGTTGCTGCCAATGTCCGAAAAGAAGGACAAGAGGTGTCAACGCCTATCAATAAATTGCAAATTGGCGACATTATCACTGTCCGAAATGGCGAACTCGTACCCGCAGACGGTGTGATACTGAGGGGTGATGTGCGCATGGATTACTCATTTGTTACAGGCGAAGCCGAAGCAGTGAGTAAGAAATCAGGCGATAAAGTCTTCGCAGGTGGACGACAAATGGGCACCTCGGTTGATATTTCGTTGACTCGGCGGGTTTCGCAGAGTTATTTGACTGAATTGTGGAATAATGAAGCCTTCAAAACGGCTAAAAAATCTCACATCAGTTTTTTGGCTGACCGCGCAGGTCGGTACTTTACAGGTGTGATACTATTGGTTTCAATGGTTGCGTTTTTTTATTGGCTTCCGCAGGACATGGGCAAGGCTGTTAATGCAGCGACTGCTGTTTTGATTGTCGCTTGCCCATGTGCGGTGGCTTTAGCGATTCCGTTCACGATGGGCAATATTCTTCGAATTCTTGGACGGCATCAGTTTTATGTAAAAAACACGCAAGTAATTGAGAATTTTGAACGTATAGATGCTGTTGTTTTTGATAAAACAGGTACAATAACAGAGCGTTTGAAAAACGACATTTTATTTAAAGATTATTTGACAGACGATGAAAAAGCACTTGTTTTTTCTCTCGTTCAACAGTCAAACCACTCTCTCAGTATGCAGATAGCTAAAAGCCTTCAAAACACTCATTTTTGCGATGTAAAAGATTTTAAAGAAATTATCGGAAAAGGCATACAAGGTAATGTTAATCAACAATTTGTGAAAGTTGGTTCAGCTGAATTTGTGAATCAATCAGAGCAAAATAGGGGAGAGGTTGGCAAAGGTGTTTACGTCTCGATCGACAATATTGTAAAAGGCTATTTCGACATTAAACCCACGTATCGTGCGGGGCTTCAAAAAATAATAAGCACATTTCAAAATGCAAAAAAAGACGTGTTTGTATTGTCAGGAGACAATGAAAAAGAGCGTGTTTTCTTAAACCAATACTTGACAAACGACTCCCTAAACTTTAATCAAACGCCAACAGACAAACTAAATTTCATCAAAAACCTGCAAAATCAAGGCAAAAAGGTGCTGATGATTGGCGACGGACTCAATGATGCAGGTGCATTGCAACAATCGGACATCGGCATCGTCATTTCTGAAAACACCAACAACTTTTCACCTGCTTGTGATGCCATTTTGCAAGCCGACCAATTTCCAAAATTGCCTGCTTTTTTTCACTTATCAAAAATGGGTTCAATCATCGTCAATCGGGCGTATTTTATAGCCTTATGCTACAATATCGTCGGTTTGAGTTATGCCGTTACGGGTAATTTATCGCCTGTGCATGCGGCTATTTTGATGCCTTTGAGTTCTATTACGATTGTGCTTTTTGGGGTTTTGATGGGCAATTTTGCGGCGCGTAAATTGGAGGAGTGACCCCTCAGTATTGGGTAGCTTAATCAGTCAAATTCCCTAAAGGACGATGCCCATTTTGTTCCCTGTAAGCTCGGATGAGTTGTGTTTCAATTTGACGTGCTTTCAATCGTCCTTCCAAATCACGATGAATGATTTCAGCATGAAAACGTGCCCAGCCTGCGATACGATTAAACAAATCCAATTGGTCTCTTAGTCGTGACGAAAGTCCATCCGTTTCAATAGGGTTGTGACTGATGCCATACTTGTAAATGTCGTCTGATTCTTTATCAAAAATGACATACACATGATGTGGTTTTAGGTTTCGATATGATTTGCCGTGTGGTGTCATTCATTGTGTCAAAAAAAGATGTTTAGCTATAAAGCCCATCCTTTTTTATTAGAAAAAGTCTCAAAATTGTATGTTGGAACGTAACGAAATTGTTTCCCTGTTTTATTAAAATAGGCTTGATGTGCGAGCGTCAGTAAAGACTCAAAAGTAAGGTCTTTGGGCATTAATGAAGGTTGTACAAGCACTTTCTCGTAGAAATCTTGACCATTAGCAACAACACAGCAACGGGCATAAAGAAATTCATCTGCTGAAAAATCTGAATTTTCATCTATAAAAGCATTTTCTCCAGTTTGAGCTGCATGGTTGCGGGTATCGAGGGCATAAAGTTTAGCAGATAGCAGGTCTTGAAATTCATATATGTGGCGTAAAGATTTTTCTGACAAAACAAGTACAGCTTGTGCTATGATTGCTGTATCGTCTTCAGTGTCAGACCAATCGAAACAAGCAATAATATCCCAAAATGCCTTTTCAGTCAGTCCTTCAAATGTATTCGGTGTTTTTACTTTAATTTCTAATTCTGCGTGTGGATAGTGTTCCTTGATATTTACAAGGAAATTATCAGTCAAATTATCAACGGAAACATGGTATTGTTGCTGCATTTTATTAAAATTTTTAGCAAATATAAATAAAACCATTCAAAAAACAAACCTCACCTCTTTTTGACCAAAATCACCCACTACACTGACCACGCTCATCTACCACCCCACGCATCCTTCCGAAATTTGTGTCATAAAACAGTAAACGCTGATGAAAATCATGTTCTTCTTAATCGTTTTGAGCCTTCTCGTGGCTGTTGGTTTCCTAATCGCATTCGTTTGGGCAACGCGGTCAGGGCAATTTGATGATGATTATACCCCCTCAGTAAGAATGCTTTTTGATAATGAAAAACCTATAAAAAAATGAGTGAAATCGGACACTTAGAACACGGCGAAAAGCTCGGACGTGTTTTAGAAACGAGTAAAATCGAACAGTTTCAGTACGACAATAGGCTCGTACGCGCCTTTGCTACGGCAACGGCTATTTGGGGCATCGTTGGGATGCTTGTTGGTTTGCTTTTAGCCTTACAGTTGGTTTTCCCGATATTGAATTTCGGTTTGCCACAAACGACTTTTGGGCGTTTACGCCCTTTGCACACCAACGCAGTGATTTTCGCTTTTGTCGGAAATGGTATTTTTATGGGCGTTTATTACTCCATGCAACGACTTTTGAAAACATCTGTTTTCTCGATGCGCTGGGGTTGGGCGCATTTTTGGGGTTGGCAATTGATT
>JANMJN010000728.1:0-4038 GCA_031371355.1 Saprospiraceae bacterium | reverse complement strand
TCACCTAAAGCCAAAGCTGTGTCTTCAATCGTGTGGTGCTCGTCAATATGCAAATCACCTTTAACATGAACAGTCAAATCGCTACCCGAATGGCGTGCCAATTGGTCGAGCATGTGGTCAAAAAAGCCCAAACCTGTTTTCATATCTGATTTTCCAGTGCCATCGAGATTCAGATAAATGGAAATATCCGTCTCTTTTGTTGTGCGACGAACGGTTGCAGTACGGTCATTGAGTTTTAAAAAGGCGTAAATATCTTTCCATTCGGTTGTCACCAATGCGCAGTCACGTTCCAAACCTAATTCTTTGATTTTCATATCATTATCTGACATAAAAATGCCTTTACAGCCCAAGTTTTTGGCTAACTGAATATCCGTCACACGGTCTCCAATGACAAAAGAATTGGCTAAATCGTACCCCTCAGTATCCTCAAGGTATTTAATCAACATACCCGTTCGCGGTTTACGTGTTGGCGCATTTTCATGCTCAAAAGTCGGGTCGAGATGAACATCTTCGAAACGAATGCCTTCATTTTCAAAGGCTTTCAGCATTTTGTTGTGCGGTGGCAAAAAACTTTCCCACGCATTGGCGGGCGTTCCTAACCCGTCTTGATTGGAAACAATGACCAACTCATAATCCAATTCTTCCGCTATTTTACCCAGATACTTAAAAACATAGGGATAAAATTCGAGCTTTTCGAGTGAGTCAATTTGGAAATCAATCGGCGGTTCGATGATGAGTGTACCATCGCGATCAATAAATAGAACTTTTTTCATTTTTATAAAAATTTGATAATCAATGGCTGTTACTTGATGAAATTGTTATTTGCAAAAAACCTATTGCCTACCCCTCTGACCCGAATGTATCGGGATTTCGTTTCACTTTATATTACGACAAAAATTAAACGATTTGCGTAAAAAAGCGGTTCTTTACGTTTTTAAAAAGCGACCTACTCACATTTACTTTGGCGGGACTTTACATCCATATTCCATTTTGCAGAAAGGCATGTCACTACTGCAACTTCCATTTTTCGACTTCGCTACGGCTCAAAGACGAGATGCTTTCCGCTATTTTGACTGAATTGGACTTACAAAAAGATTACCTCAATGGCGCAACGATTGAAACGATTTATTTCGGCGGGGGCACCCCTTCTATATTGACTGTCAATGATTTAGATATTTTATTTAAAAAAATAAATACTCATTTTACCCTTACTGACAATCCTGAAATTACCCTTGAAGCCAATCCTGATGATTTGAGCATTGATTACCTTCAAGCCTTAAAACAACATACGCCCATCAATCGCCTCAGCATCGGTATTCAATCTTTTTCAGAAGAGGATTTGCGATGGATGAACCGCGCGCACAATGCCATCGAAGCGAAAATGTGCATCGAATACGCTCAAGACAGTGGTTTTGACAACTTGACAGTGGATTTGATTTATGGCTCCCCTACTACAAGTGATGAGCAGTGGCTTAACAATTTGCAAACGGTTTTTGATTACGATATTCCACATATTTCATGCTATGCTTTGACTGTTGAGGAAGGAACGGCTTTGCACAATTTTGTGAAAAATAAAAAGACCCCCTCAGTATCGGACGAGCATCAAGCCCGTCAATTCGAGATTTTGATGGAACAAATGCGTCGAAATGGCTATTTGCACTACGAAATATCGAATTTCGCGCAGCCTGACCATTTTGCACACCACAATTCTAACTATTGGCTCGGTGTACCCTATCTCGGTATTGGTCCATCGGCACATTCATTCGACGGCATGAATCGGCAGTGGAATGTGGCGCATAATCCTAACTATATCAAGCAATTGCAAAACAATGCGCTGCCGTTTACGAAAGAAGTGCTCACGCCCGAGCAACGCTATAACGAATATGTGATGACAACACTCCGCACACTTTGGGGCTGCGACCCCTTAGTCATTGGCAAGCGCTTTGGTCAAAAATTTTTAAAATATTTTAATCAAAAAATTGTCGAATTTGTTCAAAATCAAACAGTTACAACAGATGGAAAGAAATATTTTTTAACAGACAAAGGACGATTATTGGCAGATAGGATAGCGATGGAGTTGTTTTTTGAGTAACTCGACGCCACAGGTATCGGATACAGAAATTTGAATCATTTTATTTTTTTTTCAAAAAAAAAATAAAATGATTCAAATTTCTGTATCCGATACCTTACGAATTTCACAAGATTCAACACCGCAACCGTCTGACAAATTCCCACGCCACTATTCCTACTGAAACCGCAATATTCAACGAGTGTTTTGTCCCAAATTGTGGAATTTCGACAACAAAATCAGCCATTTCCATAGCAATTTCTGAGACTCCTTCTACTTCATTCCCAAAAATGAGGGCATATTTTTTATCAGAAATTTCACCTAAATCTATATTATTTAAAAAAATAGACCCCTCTGCTTGTTCAACAGCGACCAAAATATACCCCTCAGTATGAAGGGCTTCCAAAGCCTCTTTTGTTTCAGAAAAATGCCGCCATGCTACGGATTCTGTTGAGCCCAATGCCGTTTTCATAATTTCACGATGCGGTGGTTGTGCTGTAAAACCGCATAAAATGACGGCTTCGCAGCCAAACGCATCTGCTGTTCTGAATGCCGAACCGACGTTTAGGGCAGAACGTACATCATCCAAAACGAAGACCAAAGGCGTTTTTTGAGATTCTTTAAAATCCTCAACCGTCGGGCGGTTGAGTTCTTCCATTTTTAGTTTTTTCACTTAATTTTATTGTATTTTTCCTTTTAAAATAACGTTTTCTATCCAATTTGAGCCAAAGGCATAAGGCAAATAGGCGACCGAAGGTACTGGCTTTGTCAAGATACAATTGCCCATTTTGCCAAGGGCAATGCTACCATAATGATTGCTCATTTCCAAAGCGGCTGCCCCATTGAGTGTTGCTGCATTAATGGCTTCGGCTGGAGTCATGCGCAGACGAATACATGCCAAACTGATCACAAAAGGCATGGATACTGAGGGGGTCGTGCCTGGGTTGAAATCAGTCGCAAGGGCAACTGTTACGCCCGCATCTATGAGTTTTCGAGCAGGCGGCGTATGTGCATCGTTGAGAAAAAAAGGAGCCGTTGGCAAAAGCGTTGCTATGGTATTTGAATTTTTTAAAATTGAAATTTCTGCATCATTCAAAACTTCAAGATGGTCAACTGAAACCGCGTTGTGTCGCACTGCTGTTTCGATGCCGCCGATTGAGTTGAATTGGTTGGTGTGGATTTTGGGTTTCAAACCATATTGGGCGGCTGCTGTCAAAATGCGGTCGGTCTCATCACTTGAAAAAGCGATTTTTTCGCAAAAAACATCCACATAATCTGCCAAACCTTCATCTGCGATTTTGGGTAGCATCTCATTGATAATCAATGAGATATAAGCGTTTCGGTTGTTTTTGTATTCTATCGGAACAGCATGCGCACCGAGAAAAGACGTTTTAATTTTGACATCGGAAACCGTTTTTAATCTCTGAATAACGCGCAACATTTTCAATTCACTCTCAACAGTTAAGCCATAACCGCTTTTAATTTCAAGGCAACCCGTTCCTAAATGTCGTGCTTCATCAAGTCGCAACAGGCTGCGTTCAAACAATTCGTCCTCAGACATGGCTTGCAAACGACGAGCAGAATTGAGAATGCCGCCGCCTCGCGCTGCCATTTCTTCATAGGATATGCCTTGAATCCGCATCTCAAACTCTTCCTCACGTGTCGCTGCAAAAACCAAATGGGTATGGCTGTCGCACCAAGCGGGCAGCACAATTCGGTCAGTTGCGTCTATGATTTTATCGGCGCGTTCAGGGCAGTTGGTCATCGCGCCGAATTGCGTAATACGTTGGTTTTCAATGAGAAGGAAAGCGTTTTCTATGGTTGGTAAATGGGACAATTCCTCACCTCTAAGCCTCGATTTACTGAGGGGGTGCGTGCCGACGAGAGAACGGATGTTTTTTAAAAGGAGAGAAGGCATCGTTTCTTTTTTGAATTTTAATCCACAAAGTTAGTTTTTACCTTCTAATTTA
>JANMJN010000683.1:0-6514 GCA_031371355.1 Saprospiraceae bacterium | reverse complement strand
AAAAGTGACAATCTTAGTCGCAGGTGTGACACCAGTATTCGTTGAACCACCTTCTGAAACCTCAGGGTCAACACCATTGTATTTACTGATGTATTCTGACCAAATTTTAGGTTGTTGAATACTTGAAAATAAGCGAAGTGATTCAACACCTAATTTTTTTGCCAAGCTGGTTGGCAATGAATAGCCAAAATTGATGTTACGGATTTTGACAAATGAGCCATCAAAGTAAGTCAACGTCTGACCAAAGACTGGTGACTCTTGGTCTTTGTTAGGCTGAGGGAACTCGTTGGTTGGATTTTTAGGCGTCCAATAATCCACCTTGATTTGTTGATAACGACCTGCCAATTGGTTGAGTTGGCTGTGGAAATTAGAGAACAACGTTTGACCAAGACGGGCATAAATAATAATTGACGCATCAAAACCTTTGAAACTGAAACGGCTTGTCAAACTACCAGACCAATCTGGAATTTCAGAACCGATATAACGACGGTCATTCGCATCAATTTTGCCATCGTTATTTAAATCGTGTACATGGATTTGACCGTCGCGGCTGCCATAAGATTTCGCTTTGTCTTCTTCACCCAATTGCCAAATACCGTCTTTTGTATAATCGAACATAGCGGTCAAAGGTTTGCCGATGAACCATCTGTTGCCAATATCATCTACTTTACCGTTGTAAAGAGAGATGATTTGCTCGTTATTTTTAGTGAAAGCAAAGTCCGTCGTCCATTTGAAACCGCCTTTGTCAATATTTACAGTTGTGATACTTGCTTCAAAACCAGCGTTTTGCGTTTCACCAACGTTGCGTGTTACCGAATTAAAACCTGTTGAATTCGGTAATTGGTCAGCTAACAATAAATCTGTTGTATTAACTTTATACAATTCTAATGAACCGTAAACGCGACCTTTCAATAAAGAGAAATCCAAACCAATGTTTTGAGTCGTTGAAGATTCCCATTGTAAGTCAGGATTGCCAATTGACACTGGGCGATAGCCAAAAGCGGCAGTTGTACCATAAGCATAAACAGTACGTCCCAACAAGCCTTGTGTTTGGAAAGGCGCAACGGCTTGATTACCTACTGCCCCGTAGCTTAAACGCAATTTCAAAACGTCTAACCAGTTCCCTGTACTTTTCATAAAGTTTTCGTTTTGGATATTCCAACCCAAAGCGATACCAGGGAAGTTACCATATTTCACGTTCTCACCAAAAGGACTTGCACCATCACGACGAAGTGTTGCTGTCAACAAATACTTATTATCGTAATCATAGTTGATACGCCCCATGAATGAGTTAATGACCCGTGGAATAAGAACAGAACTTGATGGTAGCGATAAACTTGCCGCACCTAAATTATAAAATGCTTGTTTTTCAACAGCAATGCCTTGTCCAGTACTTATATACTGCTCAAATTTGTCCTTTTGAATAGAATGTAAAGCCGTTAATCCCACATTGTGTTTACCGAAAGCCTTAGTATAATTCACTATATTTTCCAATACATAATTAAAGCTAAAACGATTTTCAGTTGAAGCAAAATTATTACCCCCTTTTGCAAAATTGGTCTGAGAACCAATGAAACGACCTGAACGCTGAACTGTAAAGTCTGGACCAAAATTGACGCGATATGTCAAACCATCCATAATTTTAGCTTCTGCATAAAGAGCATTAAAAATACGATAGCGGCGTTGCTCGTCAATTTGCGCACCAGGGATGATTTCAAACAAAGGGTTTGTCAAAAGAGCATCGTTTGTTTGAGAGAAAAGATAATTATTTGGATCGGTAGTAGATCCTGCAGGATCTATATATGGTGAACCCAATGGATTTTGTTGCAATGAAAAACCATAAGGATTCCAGTTTGCACCATTACGTGTGCTGAACATACCAAAAGTAGAGATACCTACTTTGAAAATATCATTGATTTGGTGGTCAATATTGGCACGCAAAGTCATACGTGTATAGTCCAAACCAGGAGAAACGCCATTGTCTTTGAAATAACTGCCTGCAATGTAGAAAGCCGTGCGCTCGTCGCCACCTTGTATACCGATAGAGTGGTTTTGCATATTGCCTTTACGCAACATAAAGTCTTGGTATTGCGTATTGCGTCCTGCTTTGATACCAGCAATAACGTTAGGGTCAAAAACATCCACTTTTGAGTCAGCAAAATCGTCTTTTTCGCCTGTTGGTACTGGCACACCTGCCGCATTTTTATAGATACTGCCCGCAGCTACGCCACGACGAGACTCACGAACATACTCTGCAAATTCTTCTCCAGTGAACAAATTCAATTTATTCAAAACAGATGATTGACCGAAGTAGTTGTCATAACTGACAGTGGTTTTTTTCTTACCCGCACCTAAAGCACCGCGTTTAGTTGTGATGATGATGACACCATTTGCGCCCCTTGCACCATAGATAGCAGTAGCTGTTGCGTCTTTCAAAATTTCCAATGACTGTACGTCATTAGGATTCAAGTCTTCGTAACCACCTGCGAGTGGAATACCGTCCACAACATACAATGGGTCGTTAGATGCACGGAATGAGCGGCGACCACGTACACGAATCGTCGGTACAGAACCAGGCTTAGAACCTGATTGTACAACATCAACACCCGCCACACGACCTTGCAAAGCCTGACCCAAACTGGTGATAGGCATTTCAGTCAATTGACGTGAGTTGAGGGAGGAAATCGCACCAGTAGTTTGGCTTTTCTTTTGCGTACCATAGCCGACGACGACGAGTTCATTCAAAGCAGAACCTTCTGACAAGGTCATGTCAATCACTGACTTGTTATTGACGGCTACTTCTTGCGTATTGAAACCGACAAAAGAGAAAACCAATGTTGCTCCTTTGGCATCCTTCAATGTTAACGTGTAGTTGCCATCTAAATCTGTAATCGCGCCATTCGTCGTACCTTTTACAACGACACTGGCACCGACCAAAGGTTCACCCTTATCGGATGTAACTGTACCTTTGATGTTTTGCGCTGTGACATAAGCGCAAAAGAACAGCAATGAGCTGAGCGTGAGTAAGCATTTTTTCATACTTGAGAGTTGTTTAGTTTAATAAAACATTTTAAAAAAAATAACTTGTTTAATATTAAAATTGGAATTTTCGTTCAATTTCAGAATAATAGAGCGTAAATTTAATCAACTTAGCTTATGAAATTAGATTTTCATCTTTTTTAATTGTCATAAAAACGATTCTTAAAGAAAAATATCAAAAAAGACAAATTTCTGATACAAAAAGTACATTTTATTAATTTGATACTGAGGGGGTCAATAACTCAATCCTTCACCAAACTTAAACAAAGCATAACCTTTTGGTTTCATATAACCTGGTACATCTGATTGATTTTCTTCTACTACTTTTTGAGAAACAGGCGTTGTAAAAGGCATTTTTCCTGTTGGTTTAAATACACCTGTTACTACGTCTAAAACTGCATCGGGGGTTGTTCCAAAGGTCGCTATAATCGTTTTAGCATTACCTTTGTCAATTTCATTTATCACCCATGGATTTGTGAAATTAATTACTAAAATTGTTGGTTTTGAAGCCATTACGCTGTTTACATAATCTACATTGATGCTGTTTTTTGATAAACTCAAATCAATCGGGTCGCCTTTTGAACCAAATAAACCCCTTGGCGATGACGACGGTTTGAGCCATAATATGACCACATCTGCTGCCTCTTTGGTTGCCACAAATTCAATATTGGTGTTATAATTCTTGGGTTGAAGCACCTTTGAAGGTGTTGAGTCTCTCCCGTTGTTAAAGTATGACTCGAAGTAAATTTTCGTCTTTTTACTGAGGGGGAGTAATTTGATATCATTTCGCAACAAGACAATTGACTTGCGCAGAGCTAAATCTGCCCTTTTCTGAAATTCAGCATTGCCAACCAGTTTTTCAGCAGCCGCTACATCCACATAAGGATTTTCAAACAAGCCCAACGCAAATTTTTCTTTCAACAACCGAGCAATGGATTCATTAATCCGGGCTTCAGTAATCATTCCTTTTTTGACCGTTTCGAGCAATAAAGTCGGGTCTGCTGTGCCTGAAAAAATATCCACACCTGCCAACACTGCTTTTTGATAACGCTCTTGAATCGTCAATTTTTCAACACCCCATGGCATCATATCAATCGGACCTGTATCGGAGTTGATGATACCTTTGAAACCAAGTTGACCCCTCAGTAAATCTTGAATAATGGCTTTATTGTATGAAAAACCGACTTCTTCAAACTCTTTTCCTTTCGGCGCAGAATAATAAGGCATGATGGAAGATGTACCTGCCGCAATCGCCGCTTTGAACGGTTTAACATGATATTCAAACATACCGCCAGGATAATGTGCGAATTTGCCCCACTCAAAATGAGAGTCTTGACCACCCATTTGGGGTCCCCCGCCAGGGAAATGTTTTGTCGTCAAAGCCACTGAATGACTACCCAATTTCGTCCCTTGAAAACCCAAAACGATTTCCGTAATAATGCTCGAAGTCAAGTCTGCATCTTCGCCAAAAGTGCCTTCAACACGTTGCCAACGCGGTTCTGTTGCCATATCAGCCATGTATTGATACCCTTTTCGCAAACCAACGGCACACCATTCTTTAGCAGATATTTCAGCAAATTCACGCGTCAATTTGAGGTCACGCATCGCTGCGATACCCAATTCGCCTGGCCATTTTGAAAATGCCGTTGTACCGACACTCAAACCCACAGAAGCATCAGTTGTCACGTGATTACGCGGATTAGAAGCTACTATAGCAGGAATGCCAAGGCGTGATGTTTCGCAAAGTGCTTGCAAATTGTTAGACCATTCCGCCATGACTTTCGCAGGGGTATTAGCCCTCAGTATAAAATGGCGCAAATGACGCTCCATGACTCCTTTCGTTGTTCCCGACGCGCTCATTTGCGGGTAAGGTAACTGCTTTCGGGTAAACATATTGACATTTGAAACAAGATCTTCTTCATTGAAACCACTTGTGATTTCTGCTTTTGCTCCCCTCAAGTCAGGCGTTCCAAACACATTGTCGCCTGCCATGCGGGTTGTACTTATCAACATAAAACCTATTTTTTCCTCAATAGTCATTTGAGAAATAAGGTCTTGCACTCTTTCTTCAGTTGATAAACGCCAATCTTCGTACTTGTCGAGTACGTGGTTTTTATTCAAATCTTTGAATTGCAAACCATTGACTTTCAGTAGATCAACTGTTCTTGAACCCAATTGTGGTTGGACTAAACTATTCGATACTTTATTTGACGAACACGAAAACAACAATGAGATCAGCAGACTGCCTAAAATCTTTGTTTTAGTACAATGCAAAAAATTTTGTAGAAAATATTGTTTGATCATTATTTGACTATTTTAAATTTTGACAAAGCTACATCAAACCAAATATCTTTTAACAGGTTGCCTTATATAAATTACCGCAATCGTTTTCGGTAATGCTTTTGAAAACCATGAATTCTGCTACTTTTGCCAAAAACATTGGAATGTCTAAAATTGACTTAAAATATCTATCAAAAGAACTGAACTTATCCGTTTCGACAATCTCTCGTGCATTAAGAGATGATTGGGAAATCAGTGAAAAAACAAAAGCACGCGTTCGCGCATTAGCAGAAGAACTGAATTATACGCCTAACCCTTATGCCAGCAGCCTACGGCGGCAATCGAGCCAAACCATCGCTGTTGTTGTTCCCGAAATAGCTAATAATTTCTTTACATTAGTCATCAATGGTATCGAATCTATTGCCAGAGATAGAAACTATCACGTTTTAATTTATTTGACACATGAGGACTATGAACGAGAATTAGACATACTTAAACATTTTCAAAACGGACGTATTGACGGCATTTTAATGTCTGTTTCATTGGGGACTGAGGTCTATACGCATTTATCAGAAATGCACCAAAACGGTATGCCTATGGTCTTTTTCGACCGTATTTGCCCTGACATTGAAACAACCCGAATCATTACCGACGATTTTGAAAGCAGCTATAATGCCACCGAACATTTGATAAAAAATGGTTGCCGCCGCATTGCCTGCTTGTCTTTGACAGACCATTTATCCATCGAAATGAAACGAAAATCTGGTTATTTACAAGCCCTTGCCAAATACGATATCCCTGTCAATCCCGATTGGATTATCGAATGTACCAATGACGACCCCCTCAGTATCAGCAAAATTCGAGCACTTCTTACGTCGGATCGTAAACCTTGTAGTGTCTTTGCGACAGTCGAAAAGCTCGCCATTCAAACCTACGATGTGTGTAAAGAATTGAATATCAATATCCCCAAAAAACTAAAAGTAGTTACTTTCTCTAATTTAACAACCGCCGCCTTGCTCAATCCTTCTTTGACAACCATCACACAACCTGCTTTTGAAATAGGCAAACAGGCGGCACTCGCGCTTTTCAAGCATTTAGACAAAAAACGATTTGCGATACCAAACGAAGACATTGTCTTAAAATCGGATTTGCATATTCGAAACTCTACATTATAATTTTTTTGTCATTCTGAACG
>JANMJN010000682.1:0-4179 GCA_031371355.1 Saprospiraceae bacterium | reverse complement strand
GTTGCCGTGCAATCGGCGCACTGTACATGATACGTGAGCGATGTGTCTCGTGATAGATACCAATGCCTGTTGTCTTCGACATTTTTAAGGTCACATCGAAGAAGGCTTGACATTGTTCCTCTGTGAAATAGTCTTTGCCTGAATGACAATTGATGTACAACGGTTTTTGAATGGTTTGAGTCGCTGCTGCTTCAATTTGCTTTGAGAAAGCAGCTAAATTCGTTTTAAAATCAGGACTGCCTGACCCACAAAGGAAACCAATATCCAATCCATGTTTGTTCAAAGCCGCAAATAATTCGTCGCGTTGCTTTGCATCTGTTTGCCACCACATTTCGATACCGTCGTAACCGACTGCTTTGGCTTTGGCACAGAAGCTGTCAACGTTGCCGTCGAAGCCCCAACTGGTGCCTAATATCTTTAAGTTGGATACCCCCTCAGTATAAATGGGTTTGGCATAACTTTCAAGAGATGTTAAGAGTGTTGTTGCCATAGTTGATTGTAAGAATTTTCGTCTGTTCATTAAAAAAGAGTTTTGTTTTTTAAACACATAGCCACATAGAACACATAGTTTTTTAGTTTCTTACAGGATGACAAAAAACTATGTGTTCTATGTGGCTATGTATTTAAAAAAAATAAAAAAATGTTGCCATTGCCTTCATGCCACCACCTCGTTAATCACTTTCCCCGCCACATCCGTCAACCGAAACGGTCTTCCTTGAAAATGATAGGTCAATTTCTCGTGGTCGAAGCCTAATTGATTCAATATCGTCGCTTGAATATCGAAAACGGACGTTTTGCCTTTCACAACAGAGTAACCAATCTCGTCTGTTTCGCCATGCGAATAACCTTTTTTCACACCGCCGCCCGCCATCCACATCGTAAAAGCCTCGGAATGGTGGTCACGACCTTTGAAAGCGTTGGGTTTATTCTCTCGATTCTCTAACATCGGGGTTCTGCCGAATTCACCACCCCAGACCACGAGCGTTTCATCGAGTAAACCGCGTTGTTTTAAATCTAAAATCAGAGCCGTAACAGATTTATCCGTTTGACGACACTTATTGACCAGACCAACATCAATCGAACCATCTTCCGAAGTGCCGTGCGTATCCCAACCCCAATCAAAAAGCTGTACAAAACGAACGCCTTGCTCTACTAATTTACGGGCGAGCAAAGCATTATTGGCAAAACACGATTTACCGACCTTCGTACCGTACATATCGTGGATGTATTGCGGTTCAGATTTGATGTCCATCGCTTCAGGTACAGACATTTGCATCTTGAAAGCCATTTCGTATTGTGCAATGCGGGAAATCGTCTCTGGGTCTTTAACTTGTTCGTATTGCAGACGATTCACTTCGTTTATGGCATCAATGGAAGCCCTTCTGAGATTGCGGTCAATGCCTTCAGGGTCGTTCAAAAACAACACAGGGTCGCCTTCGGAACGGCATTGAACGCCTTGAAATACTGAGGGGAGGAAACCACTGCCCCAAACACTCTTTCCAGCATCTGGGTCTTTGCCGCCAGATGTCAAAACAACGAAGCCGGGCAGATTTGCATTCTCTGAACCCAAGCCATACGTCACCCACGCCCCCATACCCGGACGACCCAATCGTGAGCCGCCTGTGTGCATCAACAATTGGGCAGGTGCATGGTTGAATTGGTCGGTGTGGACACCTTTCAAAAAGCTGATTTCGTCTGCAACGGTCTGTAAATGTGGCAGATAATTGGAAATCCACGCACCGCTTTGACCATGTTGTTTAAACTCCGCTTGCGGTGCCAACATTTTAGGCACGCCGCGTATAAAAGCAAAACGTTTGCCTTCGAGAAAAGACTGCGGACAGTCTTGACCATCCATTTTCAACAACTCTGGTTTGTAATCGAACAACTCCAATTGAGACGGCGCACCTGCCATGTGGATATAAATCACCGATTTAGCCCGTCCTGCGAAATGCGGCAGACGTGGCGACAAGGGATTGATGGGGTCAATTACCATTTCATTGCTCGCCATACTGAGGGGGGTGTTTTTGTTGCCATTGAAACAGCCGCCGACCAAGCTACCCAAAGCCATACCGCCTAATCCCATGCCGCATTGTTGCAGAAAATGGCGGCGGGTGATGTAATTGAGGGCTTCGCTTTGTGCCTCGATGAATAATCTTTCGTTTTTACTTTTCATTGGTGGAATCATTTACATAGGGTTTCGCCCTATGCTAACAGATTATGCCCTTTCAGGGCTTTGATTGATTGAGTATGAATAGCCCTGAAAGGGCGTGATTTAATAACATAGGGTGAAGCCCTATGAGGATACCTATGACTTATTCACAAACTCATCTAAATTCAAAATCGCATTAGCCACTATCGCCAAAGCCGCTATTTCAGGCGTTTGTGCCGTCAAAACACTGGGTATTGTCGCCTTTTCTTTCTTGGTATTGGATTGAAATTGCTGCAAAGCTGTTTGATAGAGCTTTTCTAAGACGACTTGCTTCTCTTTTGTTATGGGTTGACCCATTGCGGCTGCATAACAATTAGAAATTTGTTGAGACACCCCCTCAGTAAGTTTCGCATTTTTCGCCAAAGCCACAGCCGCAACAAGATAAGTCGAATCATTTAAAGTCACCAACGCTTGCAAAGGCGTATTTGTCCTAATGCGACGAGATACGCAGACCTCTCTGTTTACCCCATCGAATGTCAACATGGATGGGAACGGGCTGCTGCGCTTCCAATACGTATAAATGGCGCGGCGGTACGCCTGTCTGCCTGCGCTCAACTTCCATGACGCGCCGTTATAAGGTGAACTCCAAACGCCATCGGGTTGAAAAGGATAAACACTCTTGCCGTACAAAGAATCCAAGAGCAAACCACTAACCGCCAGCGTTTGGTCACGAATTTGCTCCGCCGACAAACGGACGCGAGGCGCACGGGCATACAGTTTATTCTGTGGGTCTTTGGTTTGCAACTCAATCGTGGTGTTTGACGATTGCTGATAAGTGGCGGACATGACCATTGTTTTAATCAAAGTCTTTGTGCGCCAATCCATGCCGTTCATAAAGTTGTAAGCAAGGAAGTCCAGAAGCTCGGGATGCGTCGGTGGAATGCCTTGCGTGCCTAAATCTTCCAGCGTTTCTGCCAACCCAACGCCAAAAAGTTGTTCCCATATCCGATTGACATACGTTCGGGCGGTCAAAGGGTTCTTTTTATCGGTTAACCACATCGCCAAACCACGACGGTCTTTTGGCGCATCGCTTGGAAACGCATTGAGGGAGTGTGGCACGTCAGGTTGCACCTCTGCACCGTGACTTAACCAGTTGCCGCGTTCAAAGACAAAGGTTTTTCGGTGCATATCTTCGGGGTTTTCGATGAAAACAGGCGTTCGATCCAAGTCTTTGGCGTTGAGCAACGACCAAAATTGCTTTTCAGCATTCTCATAACCCGCCAAACCTTTTCCAGGGAAAGAATTTGTGAAGTACAACCAATCGAACATCATACCACCATCGGTTGATTTCTTCAAATTGGGATTGTTGTATTGCAAATACAAATCGTGTACGCCTGTTTGAATAGGTAAATCCGTTTTCGCAACCCGCCAACCTCCACCAGAAGTGTCTATTGGCAGCGTTTTATAGATTTGACCCCTCTCCGAAGGGAGACCTTTGGACAGTGAATCGAGGTAAATCGTCAAACTACCGCCGAGTGCGTTGCATTTATAAGTAAAAATGAGTTGGCCTTTGCCGTCTAACTTCACGGCTTTCATACGCGCCGACCCATTTTGACGAATCGTCAACCATTTTTCGTCGGCTAAGGCACTGTTCACGAATTTGTCGGCGGTCAAAGAGTTATAAGACGGTTGTAATGTCTTGACAAACTTATCAATTTCGTCCGCTCGTTGTGGTGCATTGGCTTTTAGCCAACCATTGAGTGCCAAATACGTTGCGCTGTCCTGTTTTCGGTATTCGCGAAGGATTGGATAGTCGCCATACGTGTCTTCATCTCGTGTATTGTTGAAAAAAGCCAAAAATTTATAATAATCTTCGTGTCTAAACGGGTCGTAAGGGTGACTGTGGCATTGCACACACGCAAAAGTTGTCCCCATAATGCCTTGCCAAGTCGTTGCCACTCTATCCATGACAGCCGCCGTTCTGAATTCCTCGTTGTCCGTGCCGCCTTCATCGTTTGTCATCGTGTTTC
>JANMJN010000670.1:0-3977 GCA_031371355.1 Saprospiraceae bacterium | reverse complement strand
CGCAGTTCAAAGATGCTAAGACCAATCTCGCGCTCGTTTATCGTGAAGGCGGTAAAACTATTGGGCAACAACAAAACAATTTACCAAAATCCATCGAATATTTAAGCAAAGCGATTGAACTTGATCCGACGGATGTTGTTGCTATGTCTTATCTCGGCACAGCATACGGTATGTCCAATCAACCTCAAAAATTGATTGATGTTTTGACTAAATCCTTAGCAATTCGCTACAATAAACAAGATGCGATTAATATTTCGGTAGCTTATCGGCAACTCGGTAATGTGGCGAAAGCGGTGGAATATGAGCAGATGGCGCAACGGCAATAAGCAAAACAACTTGCGTCAAGTTAGAAACTTGACGCAAGTTCTATACGACACCAAAATCTAATTACCTACATTTGCGCCGTAAATCCCTCAGTATTCACTCATTCAAAAATCACTCATTCAAGCATTTTATGACACGCAATAAAATTTTACTCGAATCTATTTGGTGGATCGTTACGGCGGTCATTGTTACGGTTGTGATGTACCCGATTTGGACAAGTTTCCCTGCATACAAGTTCAATGGGGTCAATATTGCCACTATCATTCTGTTTATCACTTTTGCACGTTATACTTTTTTCTTAAAATACACTTTCCTTGCCACCTGGCAGTATGCAAAAATCGGTTTTGTTCTTGTTACAATTGCCATTGTTGCAACATTAATGACGCAAATCCAAAGTTTTAATGTCTGGATTGACGGCGGCGACCCGGATATTTTGTTGAATAGTGTGGGTAATGCCGTCAAACGCGAGTCGTTGCTCAACTACATTAAAAGCGAATTTTTATTTTTTATCGTTGCATCCATTATCTCTGCAATATTTTTGGCTGGTCGGCTTTTGATCTCCGTTTGGCGGTTAAGGAATCGCGGCGAAGCATAAATCATTAAGATTGTAAGTACAAAGATTGTAATATTTCTCGACCATACTGAGGGGGGTAGGAATCACAGGTTTGGGGAATTTTTATAAATCCCCCGAACTTAACTGCTCATGATTAGTTACTTCTTTGTGCTTAAAATCTTAAAATCTCTAATCATAATATCTAAAAAACATGTCAGCAGTTACAGAATTTAACGAATACCGCAAGCGGATGAATGAGCGCATTTTGAGCGTTGATAACAAAGTAATCAAACGATTTTGGTCGCTCGACAACCAAACCTATCAAGAAGGTGCGCTCGATGTCAAAACCAAAGAATTGTTAGGTCTTGTCGCTTCGATGGTTTTGCGTTGCGACGATTGCATTAAGTATCATATCGGTACATGCCATGAATTGGGTGTGACCGAAGCCGAAATTTTTGAAGTGTATGCGATTGCCAATTTGGTCGGCGGATCAATTTGTATTCCACACACACGCCGCGCCGTTGAGTATTGGGATGAGTTAGAAAATGAAAGAAAGGGTAATGATGAATGATGAATGGCTAAATAAAACGCATAACCTTCCGAAGGTTTCAAACCTTCGGAAGGTCGTTCCAACAGCTTTTGCTATCGCTATTTCAGTGATTGTTTTCCTCATAAAATTCACGCCACACGTCCTTAACCCAATAAACTACGATTGGTTGATGAGCTATGCCGATTGTCCGACGGAGTACGTTTCTTGGCATTTTTATCGCAATACGCCTTGGCATTTTCCTGTCATTGGTACGCTTGTCGGCTACGATTATCCAACTATGACGGGTATTGGTTTGACGGGAGCTATTCCGTTGTTGGCTATTCCTTTTAAAATTTTATCCCCTTTATTACCTCTTGATTTTCAATACTTTGGCTTTTGGTTTCTGGCTTGTTACGTCTTACAAGCTGTTTTTTCAGTGCGTTTACTGAGGGGTCTATCCGCACTTTTTGATTTAAAATTATCGCCTCTTGAATTAGTCTTAGGATCCGTTTTTTTCATCCTCTCTCCTGCCCTTTTGACCCGCACTGGTCACATGAATTTATGCGCGCAGTGGCTCATTTTATGGTCATTTTGTATCTATTTTGAACCTAAAACGGCAAAGCAAAAGTTCTTTAGTTTCTTAAAAATTATTGCGATAACAGCCTTAATTCATCAATATTTGCTGCTGATGGTTTTCGGTTTGGCATTTGCCACGTATTGGAAAGCTGAAAAAACAGGACGTTTTTCTTGGATATTGAAAGGGTTAATGAGCGTTGCTGGCTTGGCTTTGGCAATGTTTTTATGGTATATCGTAGGCAATTTCAATACGTCCACGACAACGATGGCACAAATTGGCTTTGGCAAATTTTCAGCCAATCTCAACACCTTTTTCAATGGACAAGGCGAACAATTTTTGATGCCGACGTTACCTGTTAATACAGGTCAATATGAAGGACAAGGCTATCTTGGCGGCGGCGTATTGCTCATAGGATTGATTGTTCTTATGTCTTATGTGTTGACTATAAAAAATAGAAAAAATTTCGAAAAATCGTTCTCTCCGCTTGGTTTTGTCGCTGTTTTGTTCGCTTTGTTTGCTTTTAGCCACATATTTACTTTTGGCAACAAGACGATTTTTGAAGCTAATTCCCTATTGGAAAACACTTATTTCAACTTCCTATCGCAAGCCTTTCGCTCATCAGGTCGTTTTATTTGGGTTTTACATTATCTCTTAATGGCGGTTTTTATCATTGGATTTTTTAGGTTAAAGTTTCGTAAAACATGGACAATCAGCTTATTATCCATCCTCCTTTTAGTTCAAGTCGTTGATGTTGCGCCTATGATAACTCGCGAACAAAAGTATTACGATTTTGATGGTTATGAGCCATCCGTTATGACCTCAAAAACATGGCAACACATCACAAGCGAAGCCGAACGCGTGGTTATGTTGCCGCCTTTCACGCTACATTACAAAACCTATGAGGACTACATTCATTTTGCACGCATCGCTGCGCTGAATCATCAAAGCATAACAACAGGCTATTTGGCACGTCCCGATTGGAAAGCGCATGAACTGTATGAGAAAAAGACATTTGCCGCACTCGATAATGGTGAATTGGGTGATGAAAAAAACGCCATTTTTATAGCCACGCAACACTCGATACGAAAGTTAAAGAAAATCGTAGAAAGCGGTCAGGTAAAAGCATTTATGTATGAAGATTATATTGTCGGTGTGCCTTTAAAGTTTGAAAAAACAATAAAATTTCTTTCCGAATTGCCCAATTGTACCGTTGCAAATGTCAATACTGAGGGGTTAGCAGAGTTCCTCGCAGCGCATGACAAAGAGACGATTTTAACCGTCGTGAGAGACGATGGGGCTTGGAAGTTGTGCGAAGAAGCCAAAACGCAACTCCGCAAAATGGGCTGTGATATATCGAAATTGTCTTTACGGAGCGGTATGGTTGGCGTGATTCATAACGGCAAATTTGTCTTTGAAGAAATAACACCCGACTCCGTTGCCATTATCCAAAAGTTCGAAAAAGGAGACAATATCAATGGTTTTGTTACTAAAAACAGCTTTGAATTACATTCTGCAGGAGGAACAGCTGGTAATTTTGGTAAAATTATTTTCAATAAAATTGACCACAGTATGAGTCAACGAGGCTTCAATTTTGTGGTCGTGGATACCGATTTCAAAATTTTGAAAACCGCTTATTTCGATACTTTTGATGATTGTTATTCGGGAGAAGTTATAAGTTATAAGTGAAAAGTGGGCATTTACGTATCGGATACTTTAAAAGTATCCGATACGTGTATTTCACCTATTCTAATGATAATCAATTAGTTGTCTCAAAATTAATACAAGTTTTTTGCTTGTTTTACTTATTTTCACTTAGCCACCATCCCATCATAAAGCACCTTTTTATAGCTGTCTTCTAAGGTGTACATGCCTTTCCATTGCGTCAATACATAAGCGTCATTTGTCCATTTTCCTGCTCCGTTCTTTTTGTCTTTGGCTAACAAAACAGACTTCTTTTCGCTTGGCAAATAAAGTTCCGCTTGTGTTTCGTCGGT
>JANMJN010000666.1:0-2381 GCA_031371355.1 Saprospiraceae bacterium | reverse complement strand
GGCGTATGCGGGTGTCCGCAGTTTCATCACCACACAATGGTTTGTGAATACAGATAAAAATGCCGATTTCTATAAGTTTTTTTACGCTGCCTTAGCCAAAGGAATGCCAAAAGACGTGGCGTTGCAAGAAGCGAAAAAACAATTCATCAACTATGCGGAAGGGAACAGTGATCCTTATTTTTGGGCAAGCATGATACTTATTGGGAATACAGAACTCATTGATTTTCAAGCAAATAGAAATGATTTGTGGTGGGCGATTTTAGGTGTTGCCATTGTCATTAGTGGGTTTTTATTTTGGCGAAAACGTAAATAGTTATTTGTCATTCTGAACGCAGTGAAAGAATCTGAATATTATTATTCAGATTCTTTCACTGCGTTCAGAATGACAAATAAATCAGCGAAAATCTGTCGTATCAGCTAAATCAGTGGTCTAAAAAATCTTAAACCGCCGCAACGGATGCGACAAAGCCATCGTCAAATCTTTACAACGCTCTTGCACCTCCCCTTTTGTTCCTGCCGCTTTTGAAAGGCTGTCAAGAGCTGCCATTGTTTCAGGTTCGTTATGATTCATAGCCAGTTGTGTCAAAATGTGGTTGAAATGTAGTTTACCCATATCGCTCGTGACGCTGAAATTTTTTAAAAATGTTTGTTGTCCAATAACCGATGCAAACAACGTTTGAGCAAGTGCATATTGTTCCGTCCTCAAATCAGCATGAGCCGCATAATAATCAACCAAAACCAAACGCAAACTATCCGTTTTGGGTGTAAGTTCCCCCCTCAGTATTTTTAGCCTTTCAAGGGCTTTTTCAGGTTTTTCAGTGAAATAAACCGTAGAAAGTTCTCTCAAAAAGTCATCATTTGACAACTTTGACGTTTCTGCCCTATTACCTGCAACACGCGGGTCAGCGGGTTTGAAAGCATAGACACTCACCAATTCTGTAGCTGATTTTAAAGTGTTGGCGTAGCCAAAGATACCCAGAACTGCCACTAAACCCAAGAGGCAAAAGAGACCAAAAGGCGTTTTAACCCAATTCAAAAGACGTTGCCAAAAGCTTAATTCAGGCTTCGGGTCAGGCAGTTTGCCGATTTGTTGTCGTACAACATCCGTTAGGGTGCGAATGTAACTGTCTTGCGCATTTTCAGTCAAAGCCTTATTTGCCAACCGATGCCAACGCACGGACTCTTGCAAATCGGCATCTTGACGAAGTGCCGTTTCAAACGCTTGCTTCTCTGTAGCCGAAAGGATGTCGTCCAAGTAAGCGTCAATCTGTTCATTATAGGCTTTATTTTCCATATCATATCATCGTCTAAAAAAGAGGAAATTGATCTAAGTCTTCAAACTCACTGCGGTGTCGTTTCATCAAGTCTATCCACCGATTTTTCGCCAGCGTCGCCAGCGGTGGAATAGAATCAATGCCGATACCCCATTTTTTTGCTAAAAGCTCAGATTCGGTTTTAAGCATGTCTTTTCGTTTGTCTTTATCCGACTCCGAAAGCGGTGGTCGAAAGTATTTTAAATTCAGTATGTCTCTATCTCGCTCGTCCAATTGGCTTAAGTAATATTTTGACAATTCAATCATGCGCACCATCGGGTCTTGCGACTCCGTTTCGGGTATGTTTTCCATACCTAAAACAGGTGGCACAATGGTCATGAGTGTTGGTTTGGGGTTGTTTATACCCCACTCTGCTGCTTCGTTCCCTGCAAGGACATTTTCCTCCGCATCTTTTTTCGGTTTTCGACCTTCTAACTTTTCCATCTCTTTGAAGCAAATATTGTGGCAAATCATGCCAAAATAGTTGCCTCCATGATGTACCTCAGCCCCTTTTGCCACCTGCTGCACAAACCGAATGACCGCTTCATGAAAGATATCTTGCCATTCATGTGGTGGATTGAGTTTGCGCTCAAAATTTTTAAAACGGTGGTGTGCAATACGCTGCCAATAACTATCGGCATATACTATTTCGATGGCTTTTTGCAAAGCACCTATTTTAATGTGATGAAGCAGTGTCGAGAAGTCTTGAGCCATTGTTATAGATTCAGTGAAATCGGATTCAAAAGGATAGTGGGCGAATTTGTTCTTTTTTTAACGAATGTAAAAGAAATTTTTTTTAGCGGACTTGTTTGATATTGTTAAAAAAAAAAATGAAAAAACTTCCGTTAAACCATTAAAAAAAATAGACTCATGGGTACTTACCCTTTGTAGTGCCAAACGATAAATTATAATCAATTTTTCAAGCAATTTGTAGCGTTTGCATTTGATTTTTCTAAAAACAACCATTATGATCGAGGCAATGTATTTTATTACCCATCACTTTTTTTGATACGCTTTAACAATCTTATACACAGTCTTTTATAGTCTGAATTTCCATTATTTGGTATC
>JANMJN010000795.1:0-3906 GCA_031371355.1 Saprospiraceae bacterium | reverse complement strand
TGAATAATGGCGTTTTCAACAAATGGTTGAAGTATCATCGTTGGGATTTGAGTCATCCAAGGGTCAAGGTCATCGGAGATTTCGGCATCAAAATCGAAGTTAAAACGCAGGGCTTCCATCTCCATATACCCCCTCAGTATTTCCTCCTCTTTTTCAAGTGAAATCCTGTTTTCACGAGAAAAATCGAGAATTTTACGCATTAAATTAGAGAAATCGGTCAAGTACAAACTGGCTTGTAACGGCACGTTATCGAGAATAAAAGAATTGATGGAATTTAATGTATTGTAAATAAAATGCGGGTCCATTTGGCTACGTAGTGCACTCATCTCTGTTTCTGCTATTTTTTGCTCAAAAGCGGCTTTTGTTTTCACCCTTTTTATACGTTGGTTAAAGTACAAAGTGATCCCTAAACCTGTTGCCAAAATACAAAGAAAGAAAAAGCCTTTTGTACGATACCATGGCGGCAAAATCGTTATCACCAATTTTTTTTCTTCTGGATTCCAGATACCATCCGAATTAGCGGCATATACTCGAAAAACATAAGTCCCTTCGCTCAAATTGAAAAGTGAAATAATGGGCTTATCATTCAATACTGTAACCCAACGCGGGTTTTCATCATCTTCCAAACCAAAAGAATAACGGATGGAATCGCGTGGCGAATCACTATAATCAATAGAAACAAATTCAATTTGGATACTATTACTGTCGTAAGGAAAGGTCAATTTCTTTATTTCTGATGGAGATAAACCTCTTTTCAAATCTGTATTATTGACCTTGATACCTGTAATTTCTGGTTTGGCAAGAGTTGAATATTCCTCAATGTCTAAGGGTGCAAAAATATTGATGCCGTTACTTCCACCCATCCAAAAATTGCCAAATTGATCTTCGAGTGCATTTTTACTAAAGTTTTGGTTCTGCAAACCATCTACTAACGTATAAGATCTTGTTTGACGTGTGATAGGATTATGACGCAAAATGCCATCTTCAGAACAGAGCCAAAGATTCTTGTTTTTATCTTTTAAAATATGGTTTATTGTAATACCTGAAAAAATAGTATCTACGACAGAGAAAATATTATCATGTTGTTGAGTAACATGCATTAAACCTTTATTGGTTGCAAAATAATAATCGTCTGGATTGAATTCAATACCAGAATGTATATCAAAACCTAATGGAATTTTTCCCAGAATTTTAACCTCCTTTGGCTCAAATAAACAAACTAAAAGATGCTTACCGGCTTGGTTTAAAAAGACTTGATGCCTTTTGTTTTCAAAAATATAATTAAATTCTTCATTCAAGTTTTCAGAAGGCAATAAGTTACATTTCTGTATATAAATAGGTTTTTTTTGCATAAAAACCTCGTAAATACCCTGTGTCGATGCCAGAAGCAAACGCCCATTATTCAGTTGAATAAAATATTTTATACTAAAATCGCTTGATTTTTTCTCATTAAAAGGTATTCTTTGAAAGAGATTCGTTTTTTTGTCAAATAGAAACAATTCATCTTTTCTTGAATAAATCCATATACGATTTGTCAGGTCTTTGTAAATGGTAATTATATTGTTTTTAAATACTGGAGCATCATAATATTTAATGATTTGATGTTTTTGATTCAGCACGATAAGCCCATTTCCCTTACTTGAAAGCCATATATTGTGTTCATCATCTTCGACCATACTCACAATATCTAATTTGTTGGTTTTTGAGGATAGGCTTAGTTGTGGAAATTTATTTTTTCTTAAATTTGTATAAGAAATACCCGTATTCCAACTCGATAAAAATAAATTTCCATCATTATCGAGGTGCAAATTATTGAAAGAAGCGTAAGGGAGCCCCCCCTCAGTATGTTCTTTTTTAGGTAGTACTTGTTGCGAAAATTTCTCCTCATTTAAATCAAAATGATAGATACCATTATCTTTTTTGGCAGTTATCCATAAACTGTTTTTGTACCGAGCAATGTCGGTTAGCATACTCACTTTTGTATCCCCTATTTTATCAAAAAGTTGGTGTTTGTCCTGTTTTTTATCCCATTTAACCAACCCTTGTTTTGTTGCCAACCAATAAACTGATGAGCTGCTATCTGGAAAAATCTTATAAACATTGAGTAAAATATTATTTTGTAATGATTGAGACGGTGCGCTCGCGAAATGGCTTTTTTGTGCAATTAAGCGATAGGTCTTATCGTAAACAAATTCATTGATACCCGCAGGCTCAACCCCCCACATATAGGTCATCGTACTCGTCACAAGTCCTTGTTTGTTTACGATCGTTTGTGCTCTTAGACCGCTAATTTCGTGCATATACTGGGCAGTATCCTTACCACCCATGTGCCACCGATATAACTGACCTTTCTCCTCATTACCAATGCGCACCCACAAATACCCCTCAGTATCTAAATGAAAAATGTAGTACAAGTTCGTAATAAGTTGCCCATTATTGTCCTTGATTTGATAACGGTCAAAATGATCTTGCTTGCGGCGATATACATGAATGGCTTCGACAGTACAAAACCAAATATCCCCATTTTTGTCTTCAAAAAATTCAGATTGAATATTGGGATTGAGCAAAGCATGAACGTTAGAAGCATCGTGCCTGTAAGTCCGTACACGCTGTCCATCGTATCTATTTAAGCCTTGCATGGAACTCACCCACAGAAACCAATGTGAATCTTTGTACATAAAAGCATTCAAATTGCCCAATAAACCGTCTTTTGGAGTCAGCGTTTTGAAATAGTATTCTTTAACCTGAGCGTGAGCAGGTTCAAATATGAATAGCATACACCAAAGTAGTCCAATACTGAGGGGTATCCTGTGCAAGAGCCGAACTCTTAATGCGGCGTAAATTGTAAGATTTGGTATAGTGTACATCATTCGATTTAGTAGACTTGAGTGGCAATGCTACAAAAAAAAACTGATACGTTTGTATGTAACGCATCAGTTAATTCAAAATCGAATGTTCACTAAATCTAAGTAGGATTTAGAGAGTCTTTACAACTACTCTTTTTCACTCATCATGAAATAAAGAAGAATAAGTTGAATCGCAATTTGTTGTTGTTTATAATGTCATGAAAGTTTATAATTTATTATCTAGAACCGTATATATATATTCAATTATCAGGTGGACAATCATTGGGACAGGAAAAATCAGGGCTGAAAAAAACTACTGATGAAACAGTCTCTGCTGCCAATAAAGTTGCTTCGGTTGGCGAAGATGTAGGAATGGATACAGGGTGACCATTTCGGTCTGCAGGTTCAGCGATGATACAGAGTTTTCCGCTTTCACTCCCAATATGAAAACGAATGCCTTGGCAACCTGGTAGATCAAGGATTTTTCGGAGTGACCCCTCGCGGAAAAAAACGCTTTTGAGCTGCCCTTCGAGTTGATTGGCTTGGAAATTGGCTATTAATGTTGCCGCGTTATCGGGTAGTAAATTATTATCCATTTTGATTTTTTTATTTTATTAAAAAATAATTTGGGGTATAACGACGTCTGCTAACGTAGTTTTTGTTTTCATTGATTTTTTAAGACTATACAATAAAACCCTAACGGTATATTAATTAGTTAAGATTGACATTCTTTGATTGGGTTTTTAAAACATTTTTAGTTTAAGTAATTGAATTGTTCAATAGGGCTTGCTATATTGATCAGTCTGTTTTTCCTTCTCATGCAAAGATAAGTTAAATGAAATTATCAAAATGGCAGAACGATTGAAAGCCTACTTTCAACCCATGAAAAGGGGGTTTCAACCCATGAAAAGGCATCTGAACTACTTTTTGTGTTAAATAATTTTATTGTTAAATAAAATAAATTTAGACTTTGGACACGCCTTTCGAAAAGGGGTGAAGGAATAACTTAAAAAGCAGAACTGACTGTTTATACTTATATGGAAGAAGTAAAAAACAAAAC
>JANMJN010000616.1:0-1622 GCA_031371355.1 Saprospiraceae bacterium | reverse complement strand
GATAGTGTCATTAGTCAATTTCCACTTTATCTGTTTTATCCAATTCGCCCATTAGATGGATCAATTTGCTCAATGTCAAATCCTCTTTTTTCTTTCCATTGAAGAATTGTGTAATGCGACTCCGCTTCGTAGGCAGTTCGTTGATTAAAGATTTTTCATTGATTTCTATTTCTTTTAGGGGTCCTTTATTGTCTTTTCGGATGTAGTACCGATAATCTTTTATGGGTTCGAAATTAACTATTTTTTTTTGTATGTTTCGATACAATTGTAATGTTGATGTTTTATACAGGACTTGCACTAAAATCATATTTTTCTTATTGGGAAAAGTGACAGGCATAAAAACCGCTGTATGGTCTTCAAAAAAGAGTATACAATACACCACATCTTTGGGTTCCAGATATATCTGCTTGCCGGTTGATGTTTTGACTTCAATCGTTTGTTCAACTTGGTCAAAACGATAGCCTAATTCTGTCGTGAACAGGCTTTTTAGGGTGCGTAATTCGCCTTCTCTGAAAAGGCTGTCATTGAAAAAACGTTTGTTATATAGTTCATCAATCCGATCATCCAGCGCCAGACTATGATAAAATAAGGGCGGTTCTCCCACAGTTTGAGTTTGAGCGACAGCAACAACAGCCCACAAAGAAAAGAACGCAATAAGTTGAATCTTTTTCATTTGCAATTGGTTGAAATTACGAAATATAAATCTTAGTTTTGATACAAATTTAATAAATAATTTTGAAATGGGGAATTATTTAAAAACAATTATCCTCATCAGTTTTCTCTTTTTTACTGAGGGGGTCTTGGCACAAGCACGTTTTAAAGCCGCCGCATTTGTAGGCATGAATTTGGGTCAAATTAATGGCGACCGCCAACAAGGTTTTCGCTATCGTGGAGCGAGCCTCGGTTTGGACGGCAGTATCTATATCCGACCCGATTTAGACATCAGCACTCAATTACTGTTTAATCAGAAGGGCGCGCAACCAAGTCTCGACAACAAAAACACACCAAATTTAACGTTGAATTATTTTTCACTCAATTACAGCGAATTGGCTTTGATGCTCAACTATCATTTTTTTCCAAATCTTACTAAAAAGTACTATACGAGGTCGTTTTTTGTAGGATTGTCTTATGGTCGGTTGCTAAAATCTTCAATAACCGTCACTCGGAACAATCAAACTTTGGAAACATTCGCTGCCCAAGTTCAAAATCATTTCAATCCACATGATTACTCGTTCATTGTTGGCGGGTCTCTGCTTTTTACACCACAACTGGGTATAGGACTCCGTTTCACACGGTCTATCAATCATTTATATAAAAACCCAAATTATATTTACCCTTCAAACGAAATAGATTTTGATGTTTTAAAACCGTATTTCATCAGTACACATATTTTCTACAACCTCGTTTCGCCGAATAAAACGATGGGTTTAAAATTTAAAAAACCGAAGGCTCCGAAAAGTCCGTTGGAGGAATTGTATTGATTTAGTGGATAATGGATAGTTGATAATGGATAATAACGACAATTTTTATAATTTTGCAACAAAATAGAGCCACATTTATTCAAAATTGACGTGGATCTATTCCTATTTCATCGTTCATACTTCATCATTATTTTATGAATT
>JANMJN010000792.1:0-4151 GCA_031371355.1 Saprospiraceae bacterium | reverse complement strand
TTTTTTAAAAAAAAATGTAAAAAAATATAAATCATTGATTTTCAAGTACTTAACAGATTAATTGCAATAAAGCATTCTTTATAAAAAACTTATAATCAATTATTTATAAAATAAATTTGCTTGTAGTTTTTATTTTTATATACGTATTAACTTAAAAAATACAATACAAATACAAAATAAAATACCAAAAAATCAAATTATTTGAAATAAAATTCAAAAAAAACAACCTAGCTATCTAAATGTATGCTTACATTTGTATAAGACACAATTTCAAAAGCAGGAGATAAACTCGCCAAATACTTAACACACCGTTCCTCCCATGAGGATGCTATAAAGTATATAGCATAGAAAAAATGCGTACTGACGCTTGACACACAACAAGTATAGGAAATAAAAGGACATACAATAAAATGTAGCGCATGAGCGTCTATGACAGTGTTTGTGCGGTTTACATTCAAGAACAGGTAATTGATATTAAAAGGACACAATTTTTTGCAAATGAAAAAAACAGTACTACTATTTTTATCATTCTTTGCGGTTTTAAGTACACTTTCAGCAGATGAAATCGAAGTAGAACCTCGATTACTTAAGATGGAATGTATTGTGCCGATTTCGACAGACGAAGCTGTAACTAAAAGAATAAAATCACTCCTTCGTGGAAAGAACGATACCGAAAAAATGATTGGTCGCTCTGCGACTTATTTCCCAATCTTTGACAAATATTTGAAAGAATACGGGCTTCCAAGTGACTTGAAGTACATCACTTGCCTTGAAACCGAGCTTTACAATAAAACCATCAGCTCAGCAGGTGCTACAGGTATTTGGCAATTAATGAATGATGTACGTCAAGAATTTGGTTTACGTATTGACGGTCAAGTAGATGAACGTTACGATATTAACCGCGCCAGCGAAGCGGCATTGAAAGACCTCAAACGCATGTTCAAAGCCTATAACGATTGGGAGATGACTTTGGCGGGCTATAATTGTGGTGCAGGAAGACTGGGTGAAGCCATAAAAAGGGCTAAAAGCAACGATTTTGCTAAAGTAAAAAAATTCTTACCGCAGCAAACGCAGGACTATATTCCTAAATTCATTGCCTTTACTTATCTTATGAAAAACTATCGTGAGCATGGTTTGCATCCTCAACTACCAGCTCTTGATCTACAATGTATCAATGCTCAAAAGGTCTATCATTATCTTTCGCTTCAAACGGTTGCCAAAATCACAGGTGTGACCTACGAACTCATTAAAGAACTCAATAAACAATTTGGCAATGGCTTTGTCCCTGAAAGTACTGAGGGGTACAATGTGTTTGTGCCACAACGTGTTATGGGTGCTTTGCAAGACTATGTTTCCAATCCTGATATGCAGCGTGAGTCTAACTTAAATTTCCAGCCTATCACTATTGATGAAAATCTACCACGCCTTGATAGCGACCCGAATTATTTCAAAACATCTTATTATATAGGTGACGAAGAAACCTTAGATTCTGCAGCTGAATTATTTAATATCGGCACATATAATATTATGATGTGGAATGCTTTATCGTCTCCAAAGATTGGAAAAGGTACAGAATTAACGCTTTATTTGCCGCGTGTTGTACCTAAAAAAGTATAATGTAGTACTTCTGATAATTCATCGAAGTATCGACTAAAAACCTAAGACAGCCAACTCAAGCAAAGCAAAATAGCAAACCAGCAAAAGGTGCGACCCGTTAAATCGGTGTCGCGCCTTTCTTTATTATTGGTAAATCAGTCAAAATGTAAGCAAAAATAAATTTAATTTAAATATAATTAATGACGAAATGCAATGTTTACAGTCTCAATATAAAGACCATTGTTTTTTTTAATATTTTATTTTTAACATTTTTAATAATTTATAAACTAATACATTATGATAAAGAAAATCATCTTTTCATCTTTACCTCTCGCCTTATGCTTAATCATCGCATGTAAAAACGAGCCTAAAAGCAACGCAAACACAGAGACAACAACTCAGGCAACCACCCTCGCAACCACCTCTGTAGATTCTACAGCTATCATCGCCCAAACTCAAACCACAGCCGATTCGATGGCTGCCGCAAAAGCAAAAATGTCTGCCAATGCAAAAAACAACACAACAGATGATAAAAAAGGGACAACCGCTGCTGAGTCCGCTACAAAGGCTAAACCTAAAATGACGACCGTCACACCTGTAAAATCGACAAAAATGACAACAGTCATCAAGCCAGAACCTAAATTTGACGACAATAAAGTGATTAAACGTGTTGGGAAAGATGATGTGTTTATCATTTCAGAAATCGCACCAGCGTATATCGGTGGAGAAAAGGCAATGATGAAGTATTTGCAAAAAAACATCAAATACCCCACAGAGGCAAAGGAGAAAGGCATCAAAGGGACTGTTTTTGTCGAATTTGTTGTTGAAAAAAACGGTATCGTTGATGATGTCCTTGTCAAAAAAGGCGTTGATCCACTTTTAGATAAAGAGGCAGTGCGTGTAGTCACGTCTATGCCAAAATGGATGCCGGGCAAACAAAATGGCAATTTAGTTGCTGTGCGTTATAATATACCGGTAAAATTCGAAATAATAACGAATTGATTATTTGGTTAGATGAGGCTGTCTCAAAAAATTTGAGACAGCCTCATTATTTTATCATTTTCATAAACGTCCCGACAAACCAATTTGAATCGGCTTTTACGAGCATATCAAGCGTTGCATCGGCTTTCGAGGAAAACAATTTGATATCGTTGACGGCTTTTGCTAAAGCTTCAGCATCTTCATTGACAGTGCCATCAATGCCACTGATTTCGTCTAAAACTTTAAGAATTGGCTCCAATTCTTTCTTTTTACGGTTGAGAATGATTTGACGAACCACTTTCCACATATCTTTTTCGGCGATAAAGTACTCGCGACGGTCGCCTGCCCTCAACTCTTTATAAACCAAACCCCAATCCATCAAAGCGCGGATGTTCATATTGGCGTTGCCACGCGAAATCTGTAGCTCCTCCATCACCTCATCCGCACTCAAAGCGCGCGGTGAAATCATCATCAGTGCGTGAATCTGTGCCATTGTGCGGTTAATCCCCCACGATGTACCGAGTGTTCCCCATGCCTGTAAAAATTTATCTTTCCCTTCTTGCCATTCCATAAGTCGTAATTCTGTTGCGATTTTCTATTTCAAAATTTTCTGAAACCTTTATACTAAAATTCAAAATTAGCTTTTTTGTTGCGAATAACAGTACTTTTTATCAAAAACAAAATCATTTATCCATTGTTTATCGCAGAAATGACCCCCTCAGTATTTTGCTCATTCATGCATCGAAAATGACCTTTGGGACAGGCATCAAACCCTATTTTTGAGCAGGGACGGCATTTAAGCGCATTGACTTCAAAAATTTTAGACCCTTCCCGAAGGTTTCGAGATGTGCCATCAGTAGGTAAATACGGTGTCATCCCAAATTCTGGAACTGTGTTGCCCCAAATCGAAACAATGTCTTTCCGAAAAGCTGCCGCGATGTGCATCAAAACTGTATCATGTGTAATAACGGTTTTTGCTTGCCGTACCACCGAAGCCGATTGATTCAAATTCAGTTTGCCACATAAATTAATGACATGCCCAATTGTTTGATTTTCAATAAATTGACTGTTTTCCAGATCGTCTTTCCCGCCTAAAAGTAAAATGGGCAACTTGATGCCATTACAAATTTCTACTATTTTTTGAGGTGGTAAACGTTTGGTTGCATGGGCTGCGCCAATAACAAAGGCAATATACTGAGGGGGGGCATTTGGCGAAGAAACCGGTAGATTGAAAGTAGAAATAGCTACCTCATCTTTTTCTGGAATAAAATAATCTAAGCCTACGCCATCATTTTTTACACTTAATGTTTCAACAGTTTTCATATATCGGTCAACGATATGTACGTTTGGAAATCTGTTAATTTTGAAGTTAACCATCAACCACTTTTCCACATTCAGTTTATGGAAAACAAAGGATGTTGTGGATAAAGCCCTCCTTACTTGAAAACTTCTCAAGTTTTTGTGCAAATCTATCACATAGTCAAAGTTTTCAGCCTTTAAGTCTGTGGAAATCTCGGAAATATTCTTCTCAATTGTCCACACACGTTTGATATAGGGATTGTTTTCAACAATAC
>JANMJN010000594.1:0-1517 GCA_031371355.1 Saprospiraceae bacterium | reverse complement strand
AATCACCATCATAAATAACGGTTAAATTATTGCTAAATCGTTTAATAAGTAGTATTTGATCAGTTGTCAACGAGGTTCCAGAACTTGCGACCACATTTTCAATACCCGCTTGATGCAACGAAATAACATCCGTATAACCTTCGCACAAGATACATTCATCACTTTTTTGAATCGCTTTTCGGGCATGATACAAGCCATAAAGTATCTTGCTTTTCAAGTAAATGTCAGTCTCAGGCGAGTTGATATACTTCGGTGCTTTGGCATCGGCTTGCATGATACGCCCTGCAAAAGCAATCGGTTTACCCGACAAACCTTGAATAGCAAACATGACACGACCTCTGAAAAAATCGTTGTCATAAGAAGAGGTCAAACCAACTTTTCGCAAATTGTCAATCGAGTACCCCTCAGTCGTCAGTGTCTTTGTAAGGACATCACGCTGTTCGGGGGCAAAGCCCAAACCCCATTTGCGAATCGTTTCTTCACGAAAGCCACGTTGCTTAAAGTATTGAAGACCAATGCTTTTGCCTTTATCTGTCTCAAAAAGTTGCTCTTGATAAAATTTTAAAGCGCGTTCATTGACGATATAAAGTGCATCTGCCAACTGTTTTTCTTCAATCACCTCTTTGGAAACTTCCGTTTCTTCAATGGCAATATTGTATTTTTTGGCGATATAACGCAAGGCTTCTGGATAACTGATGTTTTCGTGTTTCATCAAAAATGACACCGAATCACCGCCTTCACCACAGCCAAAACATTTGAAAATATTGCGGACTGGATTCACATTAAAAGAAGGCGTTTTTTCATTGTGAAATGGGCATAAGCCGCCCATATTCGCCCCTTTGCGTTTGAGGGTCACAAAATCGCCGACAATATCTTCGATGCGGACGACTGTAAGTATCTCTTGTACCGTTTTTTGCGTAATCATTGGGCGAAGTTAGTAAAAAGTAATGGTGAATGGTGAATGGTGAATAGTGATTTTTTTAAATCGTTGATAATCAATTATTTGTGACGATATTACAGATTTACGAAATCTTAAAGATTTCGTAAATCTTATTTAAAATTTTTAGAAACCTAAAAATCCAGTCGCCCAAGTCGTTGTGGCACGAGCAATATTCAATTCACAAATCAATTTAGCTTGTTTTATTTGAGCTTCTAAAAATTTTGTTTCACGGCTATTAATGAGAAAAAACGAGCTTTCACCGAGTTGAAAACGGGTATTTTCAAGAGATAATAGTTTTTCAAAATTCGTAACAGATTGATTTTGAATCTGTATTTGGGCTTGAATGTTTTCAACATCCCGAAACGCCAATTGCAGTTTGTTCTCCAATTCACGTTGTTTTTGTTCTTGAAACAGACGCGTGTTTTCGATTTTTAGGTCTGCCATTTGCACATCACCTCGTTCTGTTCTAAAAAGCGTCGAGGAGCTGAACTGAATACCCCATTTATAGTTGTCCGTAAAGACATTATTGATGGCAAAACCATTTCCTAAAAAATTATAATTGAGATTCAGTTTTGGC
>JANMJN010000583.1:0-4543 GCA_031371355.1 Saprospiraceae bacterium | reverse complement strand
ATCGATCGAAGGCGCTTTTGAAGCTAAATCGAATATGCAATGATTGAACAATTCAACCATTTCGTCCTCAAAAGCAACACCACGATAGACGTTTTCGAGGCTCCGCAAACGGTCAATATACAAGGCAGCACAACCCGATTTTGTCAAAGTACCAATGTCGCCGCCTGAACCTTTTATCCACATAATATCAGTAGCCTTGCCTGTCAAAGGGTCTTTATCGGTGATTTTGACGGATGTATTGCCGCCGCCGTAGTTCGTTAAGCGCAAATCTGCGCCCAAAAGGTTAGAACGATAAATGAACAAAGCGACTTCATCGCCTGCCAATTCTGCGGCTTTTGCTTCGTTCCAAAGATAACTAACGTGATTAAATTGAGTGGTCATGTCTGACAATGTCATTATTTAGAAATGATAAATGATGAATGATAAATGGTGAATTTTTAGGCTTCAACATGATTCATTCTTTATGATGAAAAAAGGAAAAATATTCAAAAAAAATCGCCAACGCCTTCAGTTGGCGATTAACACATAGAATGTATGAAAAAATTTAACTCTCTTAACAATTAATATAAGGTACTTCAGCTTCAGTTAGTCCACAAAACAAGAAACTACCCACTTCGAATCACAACATTTTTGGCAATCTGTATTATCAAAAAGTAAAGTTATTGAACTTCATTTTAATTGTAAAAAATGTCCTGCAAATATAAGTTTTTATAAAAAGTTGAAAAATCAAAATTATATTCGCCAATTATTTCACAAAGGAACTAATACTGTGGCAAATTACATTTATCGCTTTTGTCAATAATTTTATACTTTCTGATATGAATATTTATAGAAAATACTTCAATGACGAACAGTTAAAAGAATTAACTGAATCAGAGCCAAGCTGGGGTGTAAACGTCATTACGGTCGGTCATTATGTGCATGAACCGCATAAAAATTACCCCGACCCCAAGCACCCTGCCTCGCATTATTTCAATTGGGAGCGGGGGCGGCGGCTCAAAGAGTTCCAAATGGTCTATATTTCAAATGGGAAAGGCATTTTTGAAATGGAAAATGTTGAGCCAATTGTTGTTGAAGGCGGCACACTTTTTCTGCTTTTTCCAGATGTGTGGCATCGTTACAAACCTTTGGACAATACGGGTTGGGAAGAGTTTTGGGTTGGTTTTGATGGGCACTATGCTCAATATTTGATGCGGCAAGACTGTTTTGATGCTCAGAACCCTGTATTAAATATGGGTTTCAATACTGAATTTCTGAATATATTTATACGGCTCATTGATACTGTTAAATATGAAGGCATTGCTTTCACTCAGATTTCTTCGTGTCTGGTCATTCAGTTGCTCGGTTTGGTGTATGCCTCAGCGTTATTGACTGAAAAATCACGCACACGCCAAGAGCAAATCATCAGAGCGGTGCGCTATAAAATACATCAAAATTGGTCAGATGATATTGATTTAGAAAAATTGGCATCGGATCAAAACGTCAGTTATGTGTGGTTTCGCAAGGCTTTTAAAGATGTCATGGGCATCTCCCCCGGTCAATATCATTTGAATTTAAAAATCGAAAAAGCGGCTCAAATGCTTAAAGAAACAACGCTTTTAGTTGCTGAAGTTGCCAATCAAGCGGGTTTTGAGTCCGAATTTTACTTTTCGCGCATTTTTAAAAAGAAAATGAATGTGAAGCCTTCGGATTATCGGAAAGGAATTGAAAAATAAACACACAAAGAAAAGGCTACCCTTCAGGGGCAGCCATTTCTGTAAATACAACCAAAAAATTATTATGTATAAATCAAAACGTCTTTTTTAGTTCGTTTCTTGGTCGCTCATACGACCAATCGCACAACTGATATATGATTTTGCAGTAGCCGTCAATGCGCCCAAACCTGTAGTTGTACCCGTTTCAGGATAGCCTATTTTTTTCAAGGCAAGGGTTAATGTTTGCCGATTGACCCCCTCAGTATGGGCGACAGAAATCTCGCTTTTGTCGAAGTCGATCGCTATATTTTCGACACCACCGATATCTTTAAGTGTTTTTTTTATGGTCGAGCCACAGCCACCACACTTTAGGTTTTCTATTTTTATTACTTCAGATATTGTCATTTTATTTCTAATCTTAATTTTATAATATTGTGAATCAATCTTATAAAATAATTTTTATGCAACTATAACAGGTTGATTTTCAAAAGCATAAGAAATTAAATCATAAGTGGTCAGTATCCCAACCAACTTGCCGTCTGCGACAACTGGCAAGGCATGAAATTTATTGCGATGAAACAATGCTGCCGCATGGCTGATGGGATCGTTAGGCGAAATAACAACAGAATTAGGTGACATCACTTCTTCTGCAAGGAGCGATTTGAACAGCCTATTGTTAAATTCTTCATTACTCTTTGAATGAAAAAGGTCAACACAATGCGAAACGCGATATAAATCAATCCGACTGATAATGCCCACTAAAGCGTCATTTTCGACGACTGGAATATGGTGAAACGAATGTGCATCAAAGAGCGCTTTGACTTTATCAAGCGTCATATTCGGCGTCGCAACGACGAGGGTTTTAGTCATTATTTTCGAAACAGGCGTGGTAATATTCATATTCAATGGTTTATATAAATTAAAATAGATGTGATTCAATTTTCATTACAAAGTTATTGTCCTAAGTCTTTACAAAAAATGATCCCCGTCAGTGTCTGCGATGACCACCGTCAGTTATGCTCGAAAAGCCACCCAAACGGTTTGAAGGCGGGCTCTGGTTGCAGATTAAATTGATCGATAGCATATTGTCGGATATAGCCAACCGCCTCTTCGATGCTGTCGGTCACGAGGTAAAGTGACGTATCGGCTTCTGCTATTGTACCGACTGCAACCATGCGGTTGATATGTGAAACAAGGTCTTGATAGAAATCTTTATCGAATATAACGATGGGAAATCCACTCAACTTCTTAGTCTGAATGAGTGTAATGGCTTCAAAAAATTCATCAAGTGTACCAAAGCCACCTGGCATGACCACAAAAGCATATGAATACTTGATTAACAAGGTTTTACGCACAAAAAAATAGCGTATATTAACCCATTTATCAAGGTAAGGATTGGGTCTTTGTTCATGTGGCAGAATAATATTACAACCGACTGAACGCCCACCAACATCTTTTGCACCACGATTCGCAGCCTCCATGATTCCCGGTCCGCCGCCCGTCATAATAGTAAAACCGAGTTTAGCAATCTCGCCAGCGAGTTCTTGTGTTTTTTTATAAAAAGGATGATTTTCACCGAACCGAGCCGAGCCAAAAATGGTAACGCATGGACCTACAAAATGCAAAGCTCGAAACCCTCGAATGAAATCGAATAGCACCCACAAGGTCATTTTAAATTCCACCCACCGCGATTGCGGTCCTTTGAGGAAGCGAATTTCTTCTTTTCTCATGGTTGTCGTTTTTGATTAAAAATACTGAGGGGTCAAATTTAGACAATAAACTGAATCAAAAACGTATTTTTTTCAACCATAATTTGGTCACATAGACAGTTCCAATGACACCTATTAGAACAAGTAAAGGCATAATCGTGTGGCAAAACGCTGGAAAATAAACACCTACAACGATACCGATTGAAAATACGGTTATCTTAAAAAACCATAACTCCATCCCAGTCCAAGTTGTTTTACTCAAAACCTTACTAAATAGACTATCCATAATTGATGGTTTTTAAATTATCTAAGCATCAGTGTTTGTACACAAAATGACAAAAACTGACGATTATCTAACAGCATCGTCGTTCGTCCGTTCATTATAGACCATTTCAACGACCGTATTTGCGGATTCTTTACCCTTGCTCTCTTGTTCGCCCAACGTCCATTTGTCTGTCCGCGTGGTTTCGAGCCATGTTCCCATTGACTTTCTAAAAACTTGAACAAACAAGCCATATCTCACGGATAAAAATTGCTCAAATTCACCTGTTATCGTATCGTTAGTCAAGGAAATAACACCTTCTTTGAGCATACCGATTTCTTTCAGTGTTTGGCTATGGTCAAAAATCAGGAATTTCGACCACGATGCGGCTTTGTCCACGTGTGGTCGTGTGAAAAATTCGATTTTCAAGTGCGGGAAAAGCTCTGAAAAGGCTTCTTGAACATCCGCTATTGTCTTTGAATTTGTGAGTAGTAGTTTCATGGTGAATGGTGAATGATCTGTTATATTTACTTAGAGAATAAGGTTTACGAAATTTTAAAAATTTCGTAAACCTTTGATAAATAATATCTTATCAATCGTCAAAGTGCAAAATCAACATCGGTTTATCTGTTGAAATAGCAATATTTTGTGTGACACTGTAGTGCATAAGGTTTTGCCAAAAATTGCGTTTTTTGTTGACAAAAGCCAGAAGGTCAATCTTGTGCTGTGTGGCATATTTTTGCAATTGGTCAACCACATCGCCCCTATAGATGGTGTGCATTTCAAAGGCAACACGAGGATCCGCCGCTTCGAACAATTCGTCCCAAATCGTTTCCATCAGTTTGTCATTATCTACTTTATTTTCATTAATATGGACA
>JANMJN010000579.1:0-3182 GCA_031371355.1 Saprospiraceae bacterium | reverse complement strand
GGCGAACGTGAAGTTGAAATCAATAAAAAATACTATACTTTGGGTTGGGATAATTTTTGGGAGAATGATGAGTGGTGGAATGATGCTGCGAAACCCAAAATGTAACTTTCGAGATATTTAGATTTTAAGTACAAAGATTTTTAGACTTTATTAGCTGGGCTTAATATCTAATACTTTGATATCTTAAAATCCTTATTCTTAAAATCTTAAAAATCAAGCTGCTATGCACAATTTCAGAGAACTTAAAATTTGGCAAAAAGGGAGAGAATTGGTCAAAGAAACATATTTAATGACCAAAATTTTTCCAAAAGAAGAACTATTTGGTTTAACACAGTAAATGCGAAGAGCTGCTGTTTCCATACCTTCAAATATAGCAGAAGGATGTGGTCGAGGAACAGATAATCAGCTTATGCACTTTTTAGATATCGCAAATGGTTCTGCTTGTGAATTAGAAACCCAAATAATTCTATCTTTTGATTTAGAATATATTGACGAAAACAAAATGAATACAATGGCTAATATTTGTAAAAATTTACAACAAATAACAGTCAGTTTTAAAATTATGCTTGAAAAAAAACAAAATAAATAAATTCAAGTAAAAGGATTTTAAGTACAAAGATTTCAGGACATAAAAGTATAAGATATTAAGCTATTAAAGTCTTAATATCTTTGTACTTAACATCTTAATATCTTGTACTTAAATCTTTGTACTTAACATCTTAATATCTTAAAATCTTAAAAAATGGAAGATGCTTATATAGTAGCGGGATTTAGGTCAGCAGTCGGTAAAGCGGGTCGTGGCGGTTTTAGAAACTATCGGTCAGACGATTTAGCGGTTGATATCATTAAACAACTCATGGCTTCTATGCCTGAAGTTGACCCTTTGTTGGTAGATGATGTCATTGTTGGTTGTGCCAATCCAGAAGGTGAACAAGGCTTACAAGTAGGTCGTCAAATATCATTACGGGCTTTAGGTAAAGAAACGCCCGGCTTTGTCATCAATCGTTATTGCGCATCGGGTTTGGAAGCGATTTCGATTGCCGTTGCCAAAATTAAGGCAAATATGGGTGAATGTTATATCGCTGGCGGTACAGAAAGTATGTCCATGATACCAATGACGGGTTATAAACTTGCGCCGTCGTATCATGTGGCAATGGATACGCCCGATTATGTCGTCGGCATGGGTCTGACGGCAGAAGCGGTAGCAAAAAAATTCGGCATCAGTCGTGAAATGGCAGATGAATATTCTGCCCGTTCTCACGCGAAAGCAGCCGCGGCGATTGATGGCGGTTTGTTTAAAAGTGAAATTGTTTCCGTTGAAGTGGAAGAAGTTTTTGTCGCCAATGACAAACGCCAAACTAAAAAATCTATCATAGATACTGACGAAGGTGTGCGTAGAGAGACTTCTACTGAGGGGTTGTCAAAACTCCGTCCTGCGTTTGCCAACGGCGGCGTTGTGACGGCTGGTAATTCATCTCAGACATCTGATGGCGCTGCTTTTGTGTTGGTGATGTCCAGCACATTGGTCAAAAAGTTGGGTTTAAAGCCCATTGCACGTATGGCAAGCTGCTCTGTGGCAGGTGTTGAGCCGATTATCATGGGCATGGGACCTTGTGCAGCGATTCCAAAAGCCTTGTCAAGAGCAGGTTTGAAACTCAAAGACATTGATTTGATTGAACTGAATGAAGCTTTTGCAGCACAAGCCTTAGCCGTTATGCAAGAAGGTGGCTTGAATCCTGACATCGTCAACGTCAATGGCGGTGCGATTGCCCTCGGTCATCCACTCGGTTGCACAGGCGCAAAATTGTCTGTTCAGTTGTTCAACGAAATGCGTCGTCGTGGCAATAAATACGGCATGGTGACAGCGTGTGTTGGCGGCGGACAAGGTATTGCGGGTATTTATGAATTGCTGAATTAATTGGATATTAGTTATTGGGGATTGGGGATTGGGGATTAGTTGAGACCAATAACCAATCCCCAATAACTAACGCCCAATTTCATTAAAAAGCGACATGACTTTATTGGTTCTCGCCCCCGAAACACCTGTACTTGGACATTTCCCTTTACCCAAAAGTTCATCAACAATCGTTTGAATCAAGGGTTGTTGAATGTGTCTCGGCATCTCAAAGTGCAACACTTCTTTCTCTCGTCCTTCCAATTCTAATGTAACCGAATTGTCTCCAAAAAAAGGAAAAGATATTTGACCTTTACTGCCCACAATCGTTGTTTTATCCATTTCTGAAACAGTTGAAGTTGTAAAACACCAATTACCTACACCTATAATACCATTGTCAAAATAAAAAGAACCCATCACAATATCTTCAGCAGGATATAAATGCGCTTGATTGTGCTTAAAACCCTGTGCATCACGGATAGGTCCAAATAGAAAATCCATGATGTCCAATTGATGCGAAGCGAGGTCGAAAAAATAACCACCACCCGCTATTTCTGGATTGACACGCCAATTTTCATTCTGTCCATTATCTGCGACAATATCAGGTTGTATCGTTTTATTAATGACAATATTCACGTATCTAATATAGCCAATAACACCTTCTTCCAACAGCGATTTCACTTTAAGGAAATTAGGCAGCATTCGTCTGTAAAAAGCTGTAAACAAGGGTACATTGGCTGTTTCACAAGCGTTTATCATGTTTAAACACTCGTTATACGTCCTTGCCATTGGTTTTTCAACATAAACTGGCTTCTTGGCTTGCGCTGCTTTTAAGGTAAAAAGTTCATGTGCACCGGGTGGTGTTGCAATGTAAACAGCATTGACTTCGGGGTCATTTAACAAAGCATCGGCATCGGCATACCACTTTGGAACGTCATGCCTTCGGGCGTAATCCTGTGCTTTTTGCCCATCGCGGCGCATGACGGCAACCAATTTTGAGCCTTCAATCAGCTTCATAGCGGGTGCGCTTTTTACTTCACAGACATCACCCACGCCGATGATGCCCCAACGAACTTCTTTATCTTTAAGCATAGTGTTAGTTTTAGCAGTGAAATGGTTAAAATACTGAGGGGGGTAATAATCTTATATTTGCAGAAGGTATCGGATACAGAGATTTGAATAGTTTTTTATTTTTTTTTCAAAAAAAAATAAAAAACTATTAAAATATCTGTATCCGATACCTTCTGCAAATATAAGATTATTAACCGCCTCAGTATTTTAAACATTT
>JANMJN010000789.1:0-3791 GCA_031371355.1 Saprospiraceae bacterium | reverse complement strand
GTGCTTTTGTTTGCTTTGCCATAGTTGTTCATTTTGATTTTTAGATTCAAATAAAAGCAAAGCTAATCTTTTTGACAAAAAACACCTTTTTAGTTACCGATTTTCATGTATTTTATTTGTTTTTATATAAAATACTGTTGGGTATGTTTTTAGACTTCTTCAATCCAACTTACCAAATGCGGGTTTTCAGTGATAAAAATCTCAATACGTTTGCGGCTTGCAAGGAACAGGATGCGGTCGCCAAATGCGCCTTTTTCTTTCAGAACCAATGTACCATAGTGGAAAATAATGCCTTTTGATAATTCAATTTTTTCGATGAATTCATGGCGGTAGCCGACATTTTTGAAGTAATTGGTGACATAAACGTGTTCTTTATCGGCATCAACGCGCTTTAAACGCCAGACGGTTTTCCAAAAAACGAAAACGAAAACGAGGATAAATACCAGCAAACCCCAGCGTAAGCCATTCATAGACATTTGCCCAATTTGATCTTTATCCGTTAAAAGGGTTGTCAAAAAGAAGACACCGAAGAATGCAATCCAAAAGGTCGGTAAAAATATACGAAATCCAAGCGTCCAGCTTGAGGATAGTTGTCGAGTCATAATGATTGTTATTCGTTATTCGTGGATTCGTTATTCGTGGATTTGTTTATGATTAATGAATTCACAAACAACGAATAACGACTAATGTTTTGGGTTTAGTAAACCCACTAATTCTTTTACTTCACTTAAAGTTTGACGAGCAATTTTGCGTATATCGGCTGATGAGTCTTGAATTCGCACTTTTACTTCTTCTTTGCGTTCAGTTAAATCTGTCAAACGTTCGCCAAAAGGTTGGGTCAACTCAATCAAAGAATCTGCTACAACTTCTTTTAATCTACTATATTGTAAATTATGATTTGTAAAATCTTCAAATAAAGATTTGAAATCGTTGACTTTGTTGCAAGCTCTTAGTAACTCAAATAGATTTTTCACTCCGGGACTCATAGAATCCCAGTATTGTGTTTTATCTTCAAGTGACATTACGTCATAGATAGAAGGTTTCCTTTTTTCAGGATGTTCTCTATCATTAATGGTTCTCAGGTATCTTTCAAATTCTTTTTGATTTTGTATAAATAATTCTTGAAATCCCTCATACAGATTAGGTGCATTTGCAATATTCTGAATACTTAAATCTGTTACCGCAGATTTGATTTGTTTCCGAATGCGATTCGGGTCGCCAAAAAGGTTGATAAAGTGCTTTTCTCCAAGGGATTTTGACATTTTTTTAGTCGGGTCTGCTGGCGAAAGTAACTTTGGAATTTCAGTAAACAACGGTTCTGGATGTGCAAAATACTCCGTTCCAAACTGTTTATTGAAACGCGCAGCGATGTTGCGGCTCAATTCCAAATGTTGCTCTTGGTCTTTGCCAACAGGCACATAGTCCGCCCGATAAATTAAAATATCAGCAGCTTGTAAAATCGGGTAGCTGAACAAACCCGCCGAAATAAAGGCTTGATTGTCTTTTTCTTCCAATTGATCGCGCTTGTCTTTAAACTGTGTCATTTTTGATACTTCACCATAAGAAGTTACGCAACTCAAAATCCAAGACAACTCTGTATGTTCTGGTACAAGGGACTGAATGAATAGATTTTCTGGTTTTACACCACAAGCGATGAGCTGAAACACCATTTTCCAAGTGTTTTCACGCAGATCAAGGGCTTTATAAGGCATCGTCATGGTATGATAATCCACGACACCATAGACGCAACTGTATTTATCTTGAAGTTCGACCCAATTTTTGACAGCACCAAAATAATTACCCAAATGTAAATCGCCAGTGGGTTGGATGGCAGACAGGACTCTTTTCATCACTGATTATTAGATTTAAGGATTTTTTAGACCCCCTCAGTATTGGCTTGTACAGATTTACTAAATTTTAAAAAATTTAGTAAATCTCTGTGTTTGCATTACAAAGAGGCAATAACTGAAATTTCAACATTGACATTTTTAGGCAATGTTTTGACTGCAACCGTTGCGCGCGCAGGAAAATCAGCCGTGAAATAAGTGCCATAAACAGCATTTACGGCAGCAAAATCGCCCATATCGGCTAAGAAAATGGTGGTCATTACGACATTATCGAATGAAGCACCGGCTTCAGTCAAAACGGCTTGTAAGTTTTTCATCACTTGTGTGGCTTCGGCTTCGATAGAGTCCATGACCATTTCGCCTGTTGCGGGATTGATGGGAATTTGACCGCTCACGAACAACATATTGCCCGTCTGAACCGCTTGGCTATAAGGACCAATAGGGGCAGGCGCATTGGGTGTATTGATTATTTTTTTCATATCAATTATTGGTTATTGGTGAATTGGTGAATCAGTTATTAGTTATTAGTTATTGATGAATTGGTTGGGATTATACCAATAACCGATTCACCAATAACCAAATTAAACAGAAAAAGCCCCCTCAGTACAAAAGTCATTCGGGAGCTTATTATTTGTTGATTATCAAGGTATTAGCGTTTTATTCAGCGTCGTCGGCAGCAACAACTTCTTTGGCTTTCACAATCATCATACCTTTGTAATAAAGGCTACCCTCATGTTTGTAAGCACGATGACGGCGGTGTGTTTCGCCTGTTGTTTTGCAAGTTGACAATGTCGGCAACTCTAATTTGTCTTGACCACGGCGGCTGCGCTTACGCATGCGTGAATGTCTGTTACGCGGATTAGGCATGGCTTCTACTTTTAATGATGAATTATAAATGATAAATGATGAATAAATGATGATGTAACTTGAATGATATTCATCATTTATCATTCATAATTTATCATTTTTTTAGTTTTTATTAAAAAGATTCTTTAAGTCTTCAAAAGGATTCTTTACAGCATCATTCGAATTAGTCTCTGATACTGCGGGTTTTATTTTGTTTAATACATCAAAATCACAAGGTTGCGGGTCATCGTTTTCGCAATCATATACTTTGAGAGGTGGTTCGGCAAGACAGATAAATTCATAAATGTATTGCGCAACATTAAACTCGTGTGCATCAGGGTGAATATAAACGATATCAGCATCTTCATTTTGCTCTTCTTCTGATACTTTAACGACTAAAATTTGGGTATCGCCAAAAGGCAATTCAATCGTTGCCGTGCATCGGTCACATTCTGTTTGCATGACACCGTCGAAATCAAAAGTCAATTCAAAAAAAGAATCTCGTTTATCCATTTCAACAGTTACATCAAACGATCCGTTTTGAATCGCAGACGCTTCAAAACGAGCAAAAAATGTTTTATCAATTTGAAAATTGAAAGTATGATACCCATTTTTCAAACCTTTGATGGGCAACGAAAATTCTGTTAAAGTATTCATGTTTCAATTAGACTGATAGGAATTATTTATCAAAATTTCAATGTAAATCATTGATTTTCAACTTTTTGAAAACAGATTTGATATTTTAACTTTTGATTTTTAACGCATTTTTCAAAAACGCCTGCAAAGATAGGTTTTTGGAAGCGGTTTTTTCAAGGTTTTTGGAAAAAAATCAGAAAATTTCACTTAGCCTTGCACATAAGCTACCACCTTCTCTAGAAAATATTCTTCTTCAAAAATTTTTGAGATATTCGTAATCTCAACATATTGTCCTTTTCCCATAGCTTTCACTTCTTCTCTGATATTACCACCTTTCAGGGCTAAAATGCCATTTGGTAAGGCATTGATATGCTTGCTTTTAATCAAGCGACGAGACCAACGGAACAACTGGTCAAGTGACGTAACGGCTCGTGTGACGACAAAATCGAATTGCACGCCTTT
>JANMJN010000513.1:0-2729 GCA_031371355.1 Saprospiraceae bacterium | reverse complement strand
AGCATAAAACGGTGTTTCAATTTGATAAAATTTTATAATAGCATAATTTAAAAAATCATGGCAACCAGAGATTTAAAATACACGAGGAACATCGGTATCGCTGCGCACATTGACGCAGGCAAAACGACTACAACCGAGCGTATCCTCTATTATACGGGTATGTCTCACCGGATTGGTGAGGTGCATGACGGCGCAGCGACAATGGACCACATGGCACAAGAACAAGAGCGTGGTATCACTATTACATCTGCTGCGACTAAGACAAAATGGTTTTGGAAAGGCGAAGAATATCCAATGAACATCATTGACACACCGGGTCACGTTGACTTTACGGTGGAGGTGAACCGTTCATTGCGCGTATTGGATGGTTTGGTATTTTTGTTTTCTGCGGTTGACGGTGTTGAGCCACAATCAGAAACAAACTGGCGTTTGGCTGATGGCTACCGCGTACCACGTATCGCTTTCGTTAATAAAATGGACCGTGCTGGTGCTGATTTTTTCGCAGTCGTGAAAGATATGAAAGCGAAATTAGGTTCTAACGCGATTCCTCTTCAAGTGCCAATCGGCAATGAAGAAAAATTTCAAGGTGTTGTGGATATCGTAACAAATCAAGCAATTGTTTGGAACGAGCATGACCAAGGTATGACGTTCAACGTTGTGCCAATCCCTGATGACTTGATTGATATCGTTGCAGAAACGCGTGCATTTCTTATCGAAGAGGTTGCAGGTTATAGCGATGAATTAATGGAAAAATTCTTTGAAGATCCAGAATCAATTACAGTTGATGAGTTACAAGCCGCTATCCGTGCAGCGGTTATTGATATGAAAATGACACCTGTTATGTGTGGTTCTGCCTTCAAAAACAAAGGTGTTCAAGCATGTTTGGATGCAGTTTGCGCTTATTTGCCTTCACCACTTGACGTTGAAGCCATTAAAGGTACAAACCCTGATACAGAAGCCGAAGAAACCCGTCAACCAGATGTGAACGAGCCTTTCTCTGCATTAGCATTCAAAATTGTTACAGACAAATATGTAGGTCGTTTGATTTTCACACGCGTTTATTCTGGTCGTTTGGAAGCAGGTACTTATGTTTTGAATACCCGTTCAGGTAAAAAAGAACGTATTTCACGTCTTTTCCAAATGCACGCGAATAAGCAAATTCCTGTTGATTCTGTTGAAGCGGGTGATATTGTAGCCGTTGTCGGTATCTCTGAAATCCGTACCGGTGATACATTGTGCGCTTTAGATAGTCCTATTGTTTTGGAATCTATGACTTTCCCAGAGCCTGTTATTTCTTTGGCAATTGAGCCAAAAACACAGAAAGACATGGACAAAATGGGCATGGCTTTGGCGAAATTGTCGGACGAGGATCCTACTTTCAGAGTTAAATACGACGAAAATACAGCTCAAACAATCATCAGTGGTATGGGTGAGTTGCACTTGGAAATCTTGGTTGACCGTATGAAGCGTGAATATGGCGTAGAATGTAATCAAGGTGCTCCTCAAGTAAACTACAAAGAGGCGTTGACGCAATCTTATACACACCGCGAAAAGTTGAAAAAACAATCGGGTGGTTCAGGTCTCTTTGCTGATATGGAATTCACTTTAGGACCTGCTGACCAAGAATTCCTTGACAGCGATGATTTCAAATCAGGCAAGAAAAAACTCCAATTTGAGTGGGCAATTGTTGGTGGTGCGATTGATAAAAACTATGTCAAGCCAATCACAGACGGTTTCACAGCAATGATGAGCAACGGTATTTTGGCAGGTTACAACATCGAAGCGATGAAAGTACGTGTAACAGACGGTGGTATGCACTCTGTTGACTCGAAACCAATCGCCTTCGAATTGTGTGCTAAAGAAGGTTTCCGTGAAGCTGCGCCAAAATGTAAGCCTATTATCCAAGAGCCTATCATGAAATTGGAAGTTGTTACACCAGAAGAGTATGTCGGACCAGTTATCGGTGACTTGAACCGTCGTCGTGGTTTGCCAAAAGGACAAGAAACGCGTATGGGTGGCGCTGTGGCTATCCAAGCGGACGTACCTTTGTCTGAAATGTTTGGTTATGTAACACACTTACGTACCATCACTTCAGGTCGTGCTTCTTCAACAATGGAATTTTCACACTATCAAGAAGCGCCAAAAGGCATCGCTGAGAGTGTTATGGAGAAAGCAAAAGGTTTGGTAAAAGCATAATTTTAGATCAAAATACTGAGGGGTCTCATTTTGACCTTTCATAGAAATAAAAAAAAGGCAGCTTCATTAGTGAGGCTGTCTTTTTTGTTTTTCATCAAGTTATATATATATTCACACCTTAATTCATCCGCTTCTCAAACCAAACATTCCTACAAAATGATCAATACTTTTTTTGCTAAACGACATATACTATTAACACTCTCTATTCTACTGCTTTTATCCATAAATATGAAAGGTCAAGTCAAAGCCTTAAAGGCTGACCTTATCCATCAAATAATTGGAAATGAAGTAGAAGACCACCATTGTGCCACAATGAATCGGTACAATTACCTCATGCAGAATGACCCTGTTTATCGGGCGACCCGCAATCAAATTGACCAACAGGCACAGACTTTTGTGCAAAAGGCACATAAAGAGAGTACTGTTAGTGGTATTATCGTCATTCCAGTTGTTTTTCACGTCATTTCCAACCCCTCAGTACCCGCCCAAGATATTTCTGATGACCTTATAAAAGCACAAATCAAACAATTGAA
>JANMJN010000376.1:0-1977 GCA_031371355.1 Saprospiraceae bacterium | reverse complement strand
AAAAGACGGTGATTTTACGCCGAATATCATTTATCTACGTCCCGAATCAGCGATGGGTAGTTTTATTTATGAGATAATAGGCGACGATGAAAGCAGTGGAAAACAACATTTTATGACAATTGTCAGTGGTTTTGCCCTTTTTTTTATGTCTTTGCCTGCTCTAAACCTCATCAATGTCAATATCAGTCGCATCATGGAACGAGCTTCTGAAATTGGTATTCGCAAGGCATTTGGCGCATCTGCCAACACTTTGACGCTGCAATTCATCATCGAAAACATCATTTTAACGGTTTTTGGTGGCGTACTTGCGCTTGTTCTATCGAGCATAGTCATCGCCTATTTCAATCGAGTGGGTATTTCAGATGTTCCTTACATGGATTTAAGAATCAATTGGATGGTAGCAAGCGCTGCCTTCTTGTTAAGTCTTGTATTTGGCTTATTATCAGGCGTTTATCCTGCTTGGCGCATGGCGAAACTGTCGGTTGTGGAAGCATTAAAAGCATAAGTACCCCTCAGTAAAATTCATCTTTCATCATTCATAACGCATCATTATAATGGTTCAGCATCTTTTCAAACTCATCTGGAAAAAGCGTAAAAGCAATTTCCTCATCATGCTCGAAATATTTGTCGCTTTCCTGATACTCTTTGCCGTATCCAGTTTGAGCGTCTATTTTTATAAAGGTTATATCAAACCTGCTGGCATCAACGCAGATAACGTGTGGGTGACATACATTACTTTTAATTCAGGCAGCGACAGTTTAGATAAGATAAATGTCGAATTGGTACGCCAAAAAATAAAGACTTTCAAGGAAATAAAGTCCTTTTCTTTTGGCTCGCATTTTCCGTATGGCAACAGCAATTCTACGCGTGGATTTGATTACAATGGTAAAAACTATGGAAGCGAAGTCATGTCTGTCGAAGAAATATACCCCTCAGTATTGGGACTGCAAATGCAGTCTGGCACTTGGTTTAAAGAGATTGATACCATATTAAAAGAAAAACCAATTGTCATTACGCAACATTTGAAAGAAGAACTGTTTGGCAATGAAGACGGAATTGGTAAAGTCATTGGTGACAAAGACAAACGTCAAGAGAAAATCGTCGGCATTATTGCCAATTTTAAGTTCCAAAATGACTATCAAGTCAATGACAATTGCATTTTTCAACCCACTTATAAGGACACGTATTCGTCAATTGTGATGAAAACCGACCCCTCAGTATCGGCTGATTTTGAAGCTCATTTTGCCAAATCGCTGCAACAATTAGGCAAAGATTGGACGGTGCAAATCAACCACATGGACGAGATGAAAAAGAGCAAAAATGAGAACATTGTGTTGCCACTCCTTATCGCCTTCATCGTTTGTGGTTTCCTCATCATCAATGTCGCTTTCGGCTTATTTGGTGTTTTATTTCAAAATATCACACGTCGAAAAGGTGAAATTGGCGTTCGTCGAGCGATGGGTGCAACAGGCAGCAATATTATGAGTCAATTTATAGGTGAAATGATGGTTTTGGCGACCTTTTCCCTTGCTTTAGGTGTTTTTTTCGCCGTTCAATTTCCTATTTTAAAGGTGTTTGATGTACCTGCGAATGTCTATATTTCAGGCATTTTATTGGCGGTCATATCGGTTTATTTGCTCGTTGTGTTGTGCGCATGGTTTCCGAGTCGTCAAGCGGCAGCAATACAACCTGCGGTGGCTTTGCATGATGAATAGTTTTTATGGTTTCAAAAACTATGTTTTTTGAAAATTTGTTCATCAAACAATAATGTGTACCTTTGGAAACAAATTTGTTTAAATTAAATATCACATTATGGAACAAAATAAAGTTGTCCTTTTTCAAGAAAAAAATATCCGTCGCGTTTGGCATGAAGAAAAATGGTGGTTTGTTATCGAAGATGTCGTTTCTGTTTTGACAGAGAGCAGTAATCCAAAACAGTACATAAAAGACATTCGCCGGCGTGACCCCGAACTCTCC
>JANMJN010000482.1:0-1631 GCA_031371355.1 Saprospiraceae bacterium | reverse complement strand
TGTTAAGGCATTAAAAAAGGGTCAATTAGGCTATCTGGGCATTGATGTTTATGAACAAGAAGAAAACCTGTTTTTTAATGATTTATCAGAAAGTATTATCAAAGATGACTTGATACACCGACTGGTGTCTTTTCGTAATGTCCTCATTACGCCGCATCAAGGCTTTTTTACACACGAAGCTTTGAGTCAAATAGGGATAACGACGATGAAAAACTTTACAGATTTTGAAAAAGGTGTGGCTTCTGAAAATGAGGTGCGTTTTGAAAAAGTAAAGGCATAAAAAAAGAGACCAATCAGTGGTCTCCCAAAAGTAACACAAAAAAAAACATCACTTTTCAGAATAAGTCTTCATATAATTCTCAAAAGTTTGCGTTTTAAAGGCTTCTTCAACCGTAAAACGCAGTTCGGGCAGCAATTTTTCAGGTGTTTTGTAGCCTGGAGAAATAGCAGTGCGCTCAAACTTTTCGGTCAAATAAACAATACTTGGATAACCCATATTCCCATCGAGCAAGGAGTAAGCCAATGTATGAACACCATTCCTCCCACCACCTTTTTCAGGAGAAATATAAACGAAATCTTTATTGTCGAAACGAATGGTGTCGTGCCCTTCTGCATCGAGTTTAACACAGTAGTAGTGCTTATTGAGATAGTCCGCAATGGTGTCATTCGTAAAAGTTTGTTTATCCATGACTTTACACCAACCGCACCATGATGTATAAACATCAACAAGTATCTTTTTAGGCTGCGTTTTATTGGCTTCGGTCGCTTCCTCCCACGATAACCATTTGATTTTCTCAACAGTGTTACTTGGCTTCGGAGTCGTTTGATTGTATGTAAATGCCGCAATTGCAAAGCAACTGACAAGTAAAAGGACAGGCAAAAGAATTTTTTTCATGTTCAAAACAGCGATTAAATGATGATAAAAAAGAATTTTACTGAGGGGGAAGGTTTAGATTTTTAATCAATTTTGCAACAAAGTTACGTCGATATTTGTCAAGGTGTTGTGTAATTAAAACAATCTTAACACCTGAGGTTCAAAAGCAGTCAAAATAACAACCTAAAAACGTATAAATCTGTGAAAAAGAAAGTCGTTGTCGCCATTGGCGGTTCAAGTGGCGCCATTTACGCCAAAGTTTTACTCGATAAATTGACACAACTCAAAAACCAGACCGAAGCGGTGGGTATCGTAATGAGTGACAATGCCCGCTACAATTGGCTGCATGAATTGGGCAGTGAAGGCTGGCATAACTATGATTTTTCTTTTTATGGAAAAATGGATTTCATGGCACCTTTCGCAAGCGGTTCAGCGCGCTACGATACGATGATTGTCTGTCCCTGCTCGATGGGGCTTTTGTCGCGTTTGGCAACGGGTATTTCAAATGATTTGGTGACACGTGCAGCCGATGTCATGCTCAAAGAACGTCGGCGGCTTATTATCGTCCCACGTGAGACCCCCCTCAGTATTATTCACATAAACAACATGAAAACGCTGACTGAGGCGGGTGCAATCATATGCCCCGCCACACCCAGTTTTTACAGCCGACCGAATACCTTAGAAGAAATAGCGGCAACGGTTGTTGACCGCATTTTGGATTTAGCCGGTTTTGATTTGGATACTTATCGGTGGAATG
>JANMJN010000473.1:0-2267 GCA_031371355.1 Saprospiraceae bacterium | reverse complement strand
TTGGCTATTTGATCAAAATTGTCATAATTGTAAACATTTTTGTCTTTTATACCGTATTTCTGTTGCCAAACGCCCACTTTTGAAGGCGTGCCTGTAACGATACCCCTCAGTTCACAGTGGCTTGTGAGCTGCAAAGCAGGTGCTAAAAGGTCAGTGCTATAATAGCCTAAACCGACTAAGGCAATGCCCAATTTTTCCTTTGGCGATTGCGTCGCTGCTAAAAAACAGTGAGGCGAAAAAGCCGCTACGGAGCTTAAAACAGTTGCTTTTTTGATGAAATCACGTCGTGTATTGGTCATTTTATGGTCATTTAACTTGTTATGAAAAAAGATATTTTTGACAACTTTTGAAGTAAAAGTAAACAAGTTCTCTGTTTTAAAAGCCCTTTTTAGACAAGGTTATTTAAAAAATTGCTGATTTACGTAGTCGGCATAGTTCCAAGAAAGCCATGAATATGTCTTTTGCTCTGCTTCAAATGCTGTTTTTTTGTTATTTAATAGGGTTTTCAGATAAGCCAAACGTTCCTCATCATTGGCAAATACATTTGGTCCTTTACGATATTCACTATCGGGAAAAGGTTGTGACGGCATTTTTGTTGCAAGGCTTTCCACATTGCTGTAAAGTAAATACAGGTTTTTATCGGACACATCGTGCACTAAAAAACGTACATCAATAGCACCGCTTTTTGCTGGAACATTGATATTGAATTTAGTGATAAAAACATCCCAATTGACCAAACAGGTTGCCATTAAAACAGCATAAATGGCGTAGCTACTTTGAGATATAAATGAAAAAAATGTGCGTTTCTCCTTGATTTTCAAGTATAAAAGCCATAAACCATACAGCGTAAGCGTTAGAAATACAAAAACACCAATGCGTTTGTAAGCCAAGCCGTAATGTTGGATATATTGCCCATTTCGGATGCCAACAGACAAAGCAAGCACGGCGTTTTGCACCAACCATGCTGTTGTTGCTCCCCTCAGTAAAATAGGCTTTTTTCGGGCTTCATCTATAAAATTTAGGCTGTCGCGGAACAACCATAGAATGACGATAATGGCTAATAAAATACCATAAATGAGGACATAAGTGCCTTCATGAACATACTGTTTTAGTTCCAAAGCCGTTTTGCCACTGACATCGCCGAACCAGACGTAGCGTATGTCTAAGAGGTTGTTTATAAGCAATAAAATATTGAGCGCAACTATCAAATTCAAGGCATTTTGATACATAACTGACTCACTTTTAAGGACTTCAGGCGGTGATAATGTTTCTTTGAAAGCAGCATCTTTTTGCGATATGTCTATCCAGGGCTGTTGCCAAACTGCTGCGCCGACAATAAAAATGCCCAGACTAAAAAAAAGAACACGAGGGATATCGATCTCAAAAGTTAAAAATGGTAAAAGTTGATGCCAAAATTGGCTCGATAATTCAGCAAATTTGGCATTAGCCACGAAATAAATCAAGTAAAAAATAGGTAGTATCAGGAGTGTCAACCATATACCACCAATTTTTTTGGCAACATTATTTTGACCCCTCAGTATCAGTATTGCGTTTAGTTGCTGAACAAGGTGAACAGGCACAGCAAACCAATTGGAGAAATATTGAAGAATGGCGAATCCAAGGAATCGCAGTTCTCGTTGTTGTACCATGCCTATCATAGCAATAAAACTTAAATTGTGTATAAATCTAACTAACAATGAGTTATGCCAAATAATGAGCACCGCAGCCAATAAAGTGCCGCCTACGGTGATTTTTACTGAGGGGATCAAAAACGGCTCTTTGTCGAGTTGCCACAAGGTGACAACAATAAAAATGTCGAATATTAAGGTGTTTAAGCCTTGTTTTTCGTTCCAAAAAAGAAAGTTAAAAAGAAATGCCCCTAATACAACGGTGATGAGTGGAATGATAGATTTTTTCATTTTAATCACTGATTTAAATTGAATATTATTGATTGATAGATTATGTATTTCAAACTACTTTGAAATACAAAGTTTATTAATAAAAAAAATCTAAGTTAGATTTTTTAACAAGTTTTCCAATGCTGATAAGTGGTCGCCAAAGGCTTTTCGCCCTAAATCGGTTGCTTGATAAGTGGTTAATGGCTTTCGTCCAACAAATTGCTTTCTGACTTCAATATATGTTTCCTTTTCTAACACTTTTATATGGCTTGCCAAATTCCCGTCTTCGAGTTCTAACATTTCTTTTAAGGTGACAAATGATACCCAATCATTGACCATGAGAATGGACATAATGCCGAGCCTTATGCG
>JANMJN010000776.1:0-9023 GCA_031371355.1 Saprospiraceae bacterium | reverse complement strand
GGCGGAGGTCGGCTGCGAAATTGTGCGCATCACGGCGCCGAACGTCGCAGCCCCAAAATGGGGAATACTTTGCACAATACATGGGAAAAAAACATGGTATTGCTTTTGTATAATATACAATGGAATCAAATAATAAAAATCAATTTTCAATAAAAAATCAATAAACATGAAAAACATCTTGAATATAATTATCACCATACTCTCGTCCTTCACCTTTTTCATCAGTTTTTTATTTGTCAATGCTTACATTTCAATCGCTTTGAAGTTGGAAGAATGGACTGACCTTGAACTGATAGATAGCAAGTTCAAAAACATGTTGTAATTATTTAAGTATTCAAGCATATAAGTGTTTACTTGTTTAAGTAAACACTTATATGCTTGAATACTTAAATAATTAACGATATAAAACCAAAGGAAACACCTCTTTTTCCTTAAAAACTGCCCTATCGCTTGGTAATTCTAAAAAACCATCAGCATCATTTAGATTTGCCAAATCTCCAGAGCCATGCCCCTCAACAGGCGTTGCCAAAAGCACTCCCTCAGTATTTTTAATTTTTACAGGCAAAAAATAAGTCAAATCTGGTTTAAAAATAACATCTGCTGTCAAGGCTGCAGAACTTTCTGGCAACTCTAAACTGTCGCACAGTTGCTGTTTTACATAAGGCACAACGTACCGACACGCGCACATAAACGCCGAAACAGGATTGCCCGGCAAAGCAAAAATGACAACATCATCGCGCCTTCCGAACCAAAACGGTTTGCCCGGACGTTGAGCGACTTTATGAAACAATTTTTCAACATTCAAATTCGACAATACCTTTGGCACAAAATCATATTTGCCTTCCGACACCGCACCGCTCAATATGACCAATTCATAATCCGCTAAAATCGCTTCTAAGCCTTCTTCAATTGCTTTTTCATCATCTGAAAAATGAAAAAGGTCAGCTTCTATCGCACATTGACCCCTCAGTATCGCCGCCACCGAGAACACATTTGATCGCCGAATTTGATGTGTCAAAGGCTTCTCTCCCACTTCGACCAATTCATCGCCTGTCGAAACAATCGCCGTTTTTGGAAAAGCACTCACCCAAACTTCCGTTTTACCCACCGTTGCCAAAGTCCCAATTTCCGCAGCTGAAATTTTATGACCGCTCACTAAAATCACATCATTTTCCTTACGGTCAATGCCTTTATGATGAACATTTTGGCGAAAACCTAAATATTCAATCATAATTGTCGCCACCCCATCCACGATTGACAAATCTTCGTAACGTATAACAGCATCGGTACCTTTAGGCAGCATCGCACCAGTCATTACCTCGATACAGTTTTCTTTGTTTTTCAAAGTTAATGGCGGTGCACCTGCCGCTTGTATGCTTTCGATGCGAAATGCCCGATGCCCACTTTCAAAGCTGGAAAAATCAATGGCAATACCATCCATTGTCACCCTATCAAAGGGTGGAAAATCGCGGTCTGCAACGATATCTTCACGCAAAACTCTACCAATAGATTGCATAAAAGGCACTTTTTCCGCTTTAGATGGTCGTGCATTTTCAAGAATTATCACTATGGCTTGTTCTACTGTTATCATAAAAACTGATTTTTAATTTTTATCAACTCCGCAATAATGCTCAATGCAATTTCACGCGCTGATTTTGCTGCAATATTCACCCCTATTGGTGCGTGGATTTTTCCCATCTCTTCTTCTGAAAAACCTGCTTCTTTGAGCCGTTTCACCCGCTTTTCATGCGTTTTTTTACTTCCCAATGCCCCAATATACGCCACATCCGATTTCAACAAAATATGTAAGGCTTGGTCGTCAATTTTAGGATCATGGGTCAATAAAACGGCAAAAGTATAAGGATCGAGTGTCAAATCGGGCAGAATTTCTGCAGGCCAGTCCACAAACAATTGGTCAGGCGGTGTTGGGAATTGCGTTTTTTCTGCAAAAATGCCGCGTGGATCAATGACAATGGTTTCAAAACCAAAATACTGCCCCAAATGCACCAAATCAACAGTAATATGTGCTGCACCTATAATAACAAGTTTTGCTTTGGTTGCAAAAACTTGAAGAAACCATGTCGAACCATCCGATGTTTCAAGGGTTTGTGTTTTGCGTTCTTTGTAAGCACGCAAAGCATTTTGAAGCAGAAAATTTTGAAGCGCGCCATTGACAGAGTGACTTGAAGTCACCCCGTCAATATCGTCTGGAATAACTAAAATATGTTCACTCTCCTCTTCGTGCAATTTAGTCAACAAAACCACACCTTTATTTTCCAAAAGTCGCCCCCTCAGTATTGACCACATTTTTGGGTCATTATTAGCCAAAAAAGGCTCGATAAAAACCTGAATTTGCCCGCCACAACTCAAACCGACCGCCCACGCCTCTTCGTCAATCACGCCAAAACCCAAACGCTTAGATTTATTCGTTTTCAAGACCTCGGGCACAGCGCGCGATATCGCGCCTTCAACACAGCCGCCAGAAACCGAACCCGCCATTTCCAAATCTTCCGAAACAATCATCGCGGAACCAATAGGACGTGGCGCAGAACCCCATGTCTGGATAACTGTCGCAACAGCAAATCTTTTTCCTTTTTTTAAAAAGTTTTCAATATTATCAAACAAGTCTATCATCTCTTTCTTAGTTTTGGCAATATTAATCATTGTATGCTTTCATTCGAATTTTAAAAGGCAAAAATCTGAAACAATAAAAAACAATATAAGAACAATGCATCCAATCACAACTATTCTTTTGCTTTTTATACTCAGCTTTTCTGCTTTAGAGGCTCAAAACAACGGCATACCAGAGCAAACAGCACTAAGAGAACTCAAAGACTCTGTCGAAATCAAGGTAGATGCGTGGGGCGTGCCGCATATATATGCACAAAACGAAACCGATTTGTTTTTTGCACAAGGCTATTATGCTTGCCGTGACCGCCTTTTTCAATTTGAACTTTGGCGGCGACAAGCAACGGGCACAATCGCAGAAATATTAGGCTCGCGTGAAATCAAACGCGACATCGGTGCACGCCTGTTCAAGTTTCGCGGAGATATGACTAAAGAATTGCAGCACTATCATCCACGTGGCGAGTCGATAGTAAAGGCGTTTGTTAAAGGCATCAATGCAGCAATCGAACAAGCCAATAAAAATCCTGAAACCCTACCCCTTGAATTCAAACTACTGAATATAACCCCTCAGTATTGGACACCCGAAGTCGTGATTTCAAGGCATCAAGGTTTGTTGGCAAACGTGACAGATGAGCTTCGCATAGCTCGATTAGTCGCAAAATTGGGCGAAGAAAAAGCACGAGAAGTATCATATTTTCACCCCAATCAACCCAACCTGAACCTAAAAATGCCAACTGATGGACTTTTTGAAGACATCTTAAACCTATACAACTCCTTCCGAAAACCGATTGAATTTAAACCGACGGATCTCGCTTTTGAGTATCAAAATGATGCGGATAGCTATAAATATCTCGTTGATAATCAACCGATTAAGAATGATTTACTCGAAAATCCTAAGTTTGACATTGGCAGTAACAATTGGGTCATAAACGGTTCAAAAACGCAAAGTGGCTATCCGATAATGGCAAACGATCCACATCGAGCTATTGCAGTACCCTCTTTGCGCTATGTGACGCACCTTGATGCACCTGGTTGGCATGTCATTGGTGGCGGCGAACCAACGATTCCAGGCATTTCTATAGGGCACAATAATGATGGCGCTTGGGGTCTGACGATTTTCAGCACAGATGCTGAAGATTTATACGTCTATGACATCAATCCCAAAAACCCTTTGGAATACCGCTATCAGAATACATGGGTAAAAATGACCGTCATCAAGGAAGTGATTCCTGTCAAAGGACAAACGTCTGATACCGTCGAATTAAAATACACCCGACATGGACCCGTCGTTTTTGAAGACGGGGCAAGAAAAAAAGCTTATGCCGTTCGGTGTGCATGGTTGGAAATCGGTGGCGCACCTTATCTCGCCAGTTTGCGAATGAATCAAGCTAAAACGTGGGAAGAATTCCGCAATGCTTGCGGTTACAGTCATATTCCTGCCGAAAATATGGTATGGGCAGACCGCAAAGGCAATATAGGTTGGCAAGCTGTGGGCATTACACCGATTCGCAAGGGTTTTAGTGGCATGGTGCCTTTGTTAGGCGATGGCTCGCAAGAATGGTCGGGCTATTTGCCCATTTTAGCCCGTCCGAATGCCTACAATCCAAGTTCGGGGTTCATCGCGACGGCAAACCAAAACTTGACGTCCCCTCAGTATCCACACATAAAAACGACCATTGGTTATGCTTGGGCAGACCCTTATCGTGCTAACCGCATCGCAGAAGTCTTGAGTTCAGGCAAAAAAATGACTCTGAACGATATGACGGCTCTACAAACCGACTATCTCGCTATTCCTGCACGACAACTGATGCCTCTGCTCAAAGATTTGCCTCTACCTTTAACGGGTGATAAGGCTGCACTCATCGAACCGATGATGAATTGGGATTATTTTTTGACTAAAAACAGCGTCGTTGCCACGATTTATGTCGAATGGGAGAACCAAATGGAAAAGGCTTTTATCAAAAAATTAGTGCCTGAGCAGGGGCGAAAATATCTCAATGGTTTGTCAACTCAACAAATGGTGAATTGGCTAACTTTGCCTGACAACAAATTTGGAGACAATCCAACGGCAGGTCGTGATTCTTTTTTGGTTCAAACTTTGAAATCCGCTATTTCTGAAATAGAAAAACGGTTGGGCAGCGATATCTCGAAATGGCAATACGGTCAAGAAAAAAACAAACACGCGCTGATAAAACACCCCCTCAGTAATGCCGCTAATTCAGACATAAAAAAACGCTTGGAAGTTGGTCCTCTACCTCGTGGTGGTTATAGTCAAACTGTTGGTTCAACAAGTGATACACTCAACCAAGCCAGTGGTGCTTCGTTCAGAATCATTGTGGATACAGGCGATTGGGATGCCACACTTTGCACGAATTCTCCGGGACAATCAGGTAATCCTAACCATCCAAATTATCGAAATCTGTTTGATTTATGGGCAAAAGATCGTTATTTTCCTTTGTTTTATTCGAAAAACAAAGTAGAATCAGTCACAAAAGAAAGATTGATTTTGATACCTGCTAAACATTGATATAGGGAAAAGGCACAACAAAAAAGTAGATAAGTAAAAGTTCAATTAAGTATTTACTTGTAAAAGTATTTGCGTATTAACTTATCTACTTATATAAGTAAATACTTCAAGTAAACATTAACTTTCCTACAAAACAAACCGTACGGAATCTATCCTCGCTAAATTATGGCTTAAACAACGCCACGTATCGCCCCCGTTTTCAGACACATACAAATTCCCTATCGTCGTTCCAAACGCCAAAGTTTCATTGAAAATATCGAAACAATGACGAAAAACGATGTCAAAACTGTGGTTTTGAGGCAATCCTTCACGCAATTGTTGCCAAGTTTGCCCTGCATCTTCCGTTCGACAAACACAAAGCGCAAGATCGTGAGGCACACGCTGTTCATCACTTTGGGCAGGAATGACCCAAGCACGTTGGACATTTTTGGGGTCAATAGCCATGGCAAACCCATAATGTGCTATGCCGTTTTTATCGGACACATCATCCCAATTCTTACCACCATTTGTCGAACGAAAAATGCCGCAGTGATTTTGTTGCCATAATACTTCAGGGTCGGCATCACACATTAAAAGCACATGTGGATCATGCCCAACTTCTACATCTGGATTGGGCAAATACGTTGCTTTTAGTCCATCATTGCGTGGAAACCATGTTTTTCCATAGTCTTTTGTCTCAAAAACACCTGCGCAACTGACCGCGATATAGACATGATGGCTGTCTCGCGGGTCAACGACGATGGAATGAATAAACGGCTCATCCTTACCCGCACCAAACCACAATGCGCTCCGAGATGGATGCTGCCACAGGCTTTCTACCAAATGCCATGTGTCACCGTTGTCTTTTGAATGAAAAAGCCCGCCTGGTTCAGTCCCGAGCCACAGCTCATCGGGCTTGTCGACACCTGCTTGTGCCATACACCATATCAACTTCAATGTTGCTTGTTTTCCATTTTTGAGTAAAGAGGCTACGGGGTATCGCGGTGACGCCACCGAATGCCACGACTTTCCTTCGTCGGTTGAGCGATGAAGCTTTTGTCCCCAATGCCGATGCGGAATACCAACCCACCATGTTTGAGTGCGTTCATCTACATACACCATCGAGACTGGGAAACCGGTAAAATGCACCGTTTCTACTTGCCAGTCGCTTTCTTTTTTGGCATACACAACTAAGCCTTTTGCTGTTCCAAGAAGTAATTTCACATTAAATTTGGTTAGCCGATTCTTTATTTTAAGATTCTGTCCATAATCCAGTAATTGAACAACTCAATATCTACATACTTAAACACGGTATTACGTAGGTAAGTATATAATTAAAACCGTAATTACGTAATTACGTATTTACTTTTTTAGATAATCATTACAAATAATTGATTATCAATTATTTATCCACCCGACAAGGCTTGAAAAATCAAAATTTCATCCCGCTCTCCTACCTTATCAGTCAATCTATCACGGTCAGTTAACATTCTCTCGCCAATAAAAATATTGATGTGCTGACGCAGTGATCCCTGTTCATCAATGAGAAAGTCCGTTAAACCCACATGCTTGTCTTCGAGTAAAGTTAAGATTTCAGCAATCGAAGTACCTGCTATTTCAACAGGTTCAAGCGTCGGATAAAATCGTTTTAATGCAGATGTGAAATTGATTTTTGCCATATTATAAATGTTGTTGAAAAAAAGTTTGTGCCGCTTCCCAACTCAAGGTAGCACAAGTTCGGCGTTCAGGAAATTGACGAACGGCTGCAAATGCTTCGAGTTCGGCGTTTAATTTGTCAGAATCCCCCCCCTCAGTATATTCACTATTTAGAACCTCGAAATATGTTTTGATAAGATGTAAAACGTTTTGAACAGACATATTTTGGATTTTTTTCACCAAAACAGATGTCGCTGCCTTTGAAATAGCACAACCATAGCCGTGAAAAGTAGCTTTTTGTACCTGCCCATTTTCAACATCTAAAAACAACTTGAATTTATCGCCACATAAAGGGTTATAAGCATCAACAATATACTGTGCCGTTTGCCTTTTTTCATAATGATAAGGCACTCGATTGTGCTGTAAAATGACATCATCATACAGTTGTGTCAAAGGGTTTTCTATATTTTCCATTCTTAACGTTTTTCTAAATCAAAATTAAGAATGGGAAAGTTAGGCTTTTTGTTTGGTTGATTTTGTCAAAAAGAAAAAATAGTCATTTAGAAAATTTATTGGTTTCAAAACAATATTAATTATACTTAAATACTTATAATAGTAAATAAGTATAAACTTAAAGAATGAAAAAATGATTTAAGCAGATACGTAAAACCTCAAATACTTTTCTCAATTTAGCGCCTTAGAAAGCCGAGTAAATAAGTATTTACTTGTTTAAGTAAATAATTAAACACTTATTTAAATTTATTCACTTGATAATCAAATAGTTGCGCTATGGTTATTTCAATTACAAACATGAAAGGTGGGGTAGGGAAGAGTACCGTTACCCAAAATCTTGCCGTCTGTTTCGCACACAAAGGTTACAAGACCTGCATCGTGGACACCGACTACGAACTACAAACTTCGACAAAATGGGCTGCTGAACGTCCCGACGATTTGCCTGCTGTGCCGACTTTTGCCGTAAAAAACGACGAATTGTCAAAGCGTGTTGTCGCACTCAAAAAGGATTTTGACATCGTCATCATTGACGGAACACCCGCCCTTTTTGAATTGTCCACACGCGCCATCATCTTGAGTGATGTTGTTATTCTCCCTATTTTACCGAGTATCGCAGATATTTGGACGCTTGAAAAATTCATGTCTGGCTACGAGGAAGCCCGTTCTGCCAAAGAAAGTATGGGTGCAACCGTCGAAGCGCACATATTGCTCAACAAATTCAATGAAAACTTGAATTTGGACAAAGAAGCCGTTGAGGTACTGAGGGGGTTCGACATTCCTGTTTTAGCGGCTACATTAGCCACGCGAATTGCGTATCGGGAGGTCATGCCGCAGGGTAAAGGTGTGATTGAATACCGCGATAAAAAAGCTAAAGATGAAATGTCTGATGTTGCAGATGAATTAGAGAATATTATCAAAAAAATATAGTTATTAGAGTAAAAAAAATAAAAACTTATCTACTTTTGTAAGTACATACGTAAACACTTATTCTAATAATTTCTTAAAAAGGTAAAATTATGGCAAAAAAGAGCTTATTAACAGGCAAATTGCAAAGTGAAAAAGCTAAAGTACCGGCAGATTTATCACCCGAACAAGTAGAGCAGGCTTTTCAGCAATTGACGAACAGCAAAACGCCTACACTTATGGCAGAGCCTGTTTTAGTTACAGAGAAAGCAGTTGAAGAACCCAAAACAAGGATGTCTATCGATATACCAAAAGACATGCACCGAAAACTGAAAAAGAAAATCGTGGATACAGAGCAAACCATTATGCAATACGTCGTTGCCCTCATAGAAAAAGACCTGCAAGAAAGCTAAATGATGTAATTCCTTGATTTTCAATCGAATGGAATCAATTTTAGCTGCATTTTGAGAGGAAAAATATTGACGTGGTTTACTTGAATTACTCGGTGAACCCTCTGGACTGAATTCATGCCAAAAATAACCATTCACAGGTGGTAATTGATTGAGGTATGTAAGAATAAGCTCATAATTAGAAGGTTTAAAGAGCATTGTATCTTCAAAATTGGCAATACTTTTTATTAAAATAACACCTTCATACTGAGGGGGATTACTTAAACGCAATTGAACGTTTAAATGATGATAAGAATAAGTCATTACATCAACAGCCGTCACATCGAAATCGTTTTCCCGAAGGGCTAAAGAAAAGAGACCCGTTCCTGCCATCAAATCAATGATATGCTTTGGATTTTTTTTTATAA
>JANMJN010000404.1:0-8864 GCA_031371355.1 Saprospiraceae bacterium | reverse complement strand
CGAAATGAGGCTTTTCCAAGCAATTTATACCAATTTCAAGACAATTCGGCGCAAAGAGCCGTTATTAAAGTGAATGGTCAAGAGTTTTATTACACGCTCGATAAAGGTTATGCGATTATCACGCGTGACTGGAAAAAAGGTGATGTCGTTGAAGTCAATTTACCAATGGAAGTACGGCGCGTTGCAGCAAATGAAAACGTGAAATCTGATATTGGAAAGGTCGCTATACTGAGGGGTCCTATTGTCTATTGTGCAGAGTTTGCAGACAATAATAATAGAGCGAGTAACCTTGTTTTGTCGGATAATGCAACGTTTACAACAGAATACCGAAAGGATTTATTGAACGGAGTTATGGTCGTACGCAGCAAAGCAACGGCTGTGAATATTGAAGACAATGGGAATAAAGTTAGCAGCCAAGAGCAACCTTTGACATTGATACCTTTTTATGCACGTTGCAATAGAGGCGTTGGCGAAATGCGGATTTGGTTGCCAAAGAAGATTGTGAATGTGGATTTGTTGGGATACTGAGGGGGGTAAATATTATTTGTCTGTATGGTTAAGTCGTTATAAATCAACAATTTAACCATACAGACATACAACAATTCAATCATTTTACATCTACCATTTCAATATCAAAGACAAGAGGCGTTTTTCCAGGTATGCCATTATATCCTGCGTTACCATAAGCATAGGCAGAAGGAATCAACAACTTACCTTTACTCCCTTTTTTAAATTTTTGAAGACCAATTTTCCAACCAGTAATAATATTACCAGCAAGAGATGTTGTGAATACACTCTTGGTTGGGGTTTGATTTTCATCAAAAACAGTTCCGTCTAAAAAATAACCTTTATAACGCACGCTAACGTTATTACTAAGGGTAGGGAAATTACCTGTGCCTTGTGTTTCGATGATGAAATAAACGCCTTCGGGTGTTTTTTCTGCTGTCAATTTGTTTGTTGTCAAATAATCTGTGATGAGTTTATCTTCATCTACATCTTTTTTACAAGCGATTGTACCGCCCATCAATGCAGCTAACAGGCTGAAAATCAATACTTTTTTCATGTTTCTTTTAAAATTTAAATTAAAAATAAGACGCAAAGTTAGACATAGATGAGAGGGAAAGGTACTGAGGGGGCATTTTTAACAAAATTTAAAGCATTTATATCAAAAAAGGCAACGCCTCAATATGAGACATTGCCTTCCAACAATTAAGTTTGACAGCACTTTTCGGCAAACTTTATCTTTATTTCATGAGAAATGTCTAATTTTTTATCAGCTTTTTAGTCCATAACTGCGCCCCTTGTCTGACCGTTACGAAATATAAACCACACGGCACTTCCGTTACATCGAGCTTGATGATGTTAGCCGATTTTGACACCCACCGTGTTTCTGTCATAACTGTTTGACCAGATAAATTTGTCAGCGTTATGGTCGCATTTGATTCATTTTCAGGGTTGATTTGTAAGGCAACACCTTCATGTGTCGGATTTGGAAAAACTTTTAGCCCCCCCTCAGTATCGAGTCCGTTGTCAAAGCGATTGTCCCCAAAAGCTTGTAGCCCAACCATATTTACATTAGATTTTTGAATCTCATTCACAGCCGATGCAGTTGTATTTATTGATAATGAATAACAATTGGTGGCATCGAAAGCACCATTATAACCATAAATAACGACTAAAAATGAATCTGTTTTGGTAGAAGTATAAGAGATGGATTCATTGGCACTACCCATATTTTCAGACGATTTCAAGAGGCGTAGCTTAGAATCATATAACTTAATGTCGAAATCAGCCGGTAAATTAGATAATAGAATCGAACAACTCATACCGGCATTTGCCTTGAAATAAAACCAATCTTTGTCTCCATGAACGCCAATAAAGGCTTTTTCAGTTTTATTTGTATTTATAGGCTGTGCAGTTGTCCAAGTATTATTGGGTTCAAAATTATCGGAACAAGTGGGTGGTAAAATGACTTTTGTGTTGGTAGCAAAATTAAAAATACTTGAAAATTCACTTTCACCGCCTGTATTACAAATCGTTTTAACACGAACATTATAAACTGTATTACTGTTTAAATCGCTTATATTAAAGGTATTAACATCCACATTGTTGACTGTATTCCAATTTGAAGCATTATTTGCTTTATATTCTACTCTATATGAACGTGCATTTTCCGCCTTATTCCAAGTGATTTTTGCATTTGTTTCTGAAACATTTAGTAAAACAATATTTGTAGGAATCGTACATACGATTGGCGTGACGACAGCGCCACAAAGATTCGATTCAACAAAGCTATAACGTGCACCACCTTGTACAAATAAAGCACGCATGCGGGCTTTTTGACCATTTGAGAACATCGCCATACAAGCGTCGTTGGTGTAGTCCATAAAATTCATTGTCATTTCGACGATATTATTACCACAAGTTGAGTTGTAAGAAGGAGAAGCTGGGCAACCATAATTGGCACCATGATGTAGAGGCGTATCATCAACATGGTCATTGCCACAACGGGTATCGCCCCAGATATGAAACAGATTGAGCCAATGACCGACTTCGTGCGTAGTCGTGCGTCCTAAATGGAAAGGTGCGCGCGTATTCATGGTTCCGAAATAGCGATAATCAATTACAACGCCATCTGTGGTGAGGGGTGCACCCGGGAAAGAAGAATAGCCCAATGAACCACTTCCGAGGTTGCAGACCCATATATTAAGGTAGCGCGTAGCATCCCAAGCAGCGACACCGTCTTTAGTCGTGCGTTTCATGTCGTCATTACTCGTCCAACTTGTTTTTGATGTACGATAACGGTCAATCCCGTTTGTTGCTGTACCTGTAGGCGTAATCTGTGCAAGGCAAAAATTGATTTCAACATCTGCTGCCATATTTAAAAAGGTACTTGGAATGGAAGCTGCTTCCACATTGAGTTTGCGAAAATCTTTGTTCAAAACATCTATTTGTGATTGTACCTGTGCATCAGAGATATTTTCTGCACCCGCGTTGTAAACGACATGAACGACAACGGGAATATTGATAACAGAACGCTCCGATACTGAGGGGTTGCGTTGAACAAATGCTTGCGTTTGACGCTCGACATCGTTTATTCTATCCTGGATTTCAGGATTTGATTTGAGTAAATTTTCAAGAACTTCGGGAGCTGAGCAGGTTCTATTTTGAGCAGATAAAAGATGGATAGTGCTGCACACCAAGAGGAGTGCCAAGAGTGTTTGACGTAATTTCATAGTTTGCTAAATGTGTTTGTCTAAAAAATGTATGTTCGTTTGTGCTGTCTTTACTTTTCTAAATTGCGCTGTCTTTATACTGAATATTTGTTGTTCATTTGTTTTTAAATACGTATAAAACATTGATTACCAATATTTAGTAAATTATAAAAATCTACTAAAAATAAGTTTATATCATATAAAATGAATTAAAAAAACGGACTCCACAACAAGTTGCGGAGCCCATCTCCACAAAAACTCATTTTTAACCATTATCATTTTTTGTTATTCGGTATTCGGGTATTCGGTATTCGAGTATTCGGTATTCGAGTATCCAGTATCCGAGTATCCAGTATCCGAGTATCCGAAACCGCATTAATTACTGACTTTCAAGAGTTTTTTTACAGCTCTTTCACCGTCTTTTTCAGCTACGACGAGGTAAAAACCACTGGGTAGTTCCGTCAAATCGAGAGACACGGCGGGTGTCGTTTTAGTGATATTTTTAGCGATTTGTGTTTTTAAAACGCCATTACTATCAAAAATTTGGACATTTACTAAGCCATCATCTTGTACATCAAACATAATATTGACATCATGAACAACGGGGTTAGGATAGATGGCAAAACTTCTACTTTGTGCCCCCTTTGTTTGCAAAGAAGTTGGTGTTTTGAAGGTTACTTCTTCAGAATATTCACTATCAGAGCAGTCTCCTTTGATACGACAAGTATAAGATTTTCCTGCAATAAGTCCATTAATTGTGAGTGAAAAGTTGGATGTTTGAGTAACCGTCCAGTCAGTCGTACTATCCATTTTATATTCGCACGTATATGTTTTCATACCTAATATTTCGTTCCAAATAATGTTTGTTGATGTTGATTTGATGTTATTTATTTTTGGCTTATCTAAATTACAAATTGTGGGTTTTGCTTCGAGACAACCATCAGAATCTAAAATCGAAGCCCGATTTGAAGAAAAAATGGCTTGAATACGTGTTTTTTGTCCTTGTGTAAACATATACATATAATCATCATAGACATAATCCATAAAATTCATGTTCATATCACGGGTTTGTTTGCCAGTGCAGTTGCTATACTGAGGGGTGGTAATAGCTCCAGAATGTGGTCCTTTTTGTTGTGGCGTATCAGACACATAATCATCACCGCAATCCAGATCACCCCATGTATGTACTAAATTGAGCCAATGACCTAATTCATGCACGCAAGTTCGTCCTCTGTTAAAAGGGGCAAGTGCCGTTCCTGTTGTCCCAAAAGCCTTATAATCAATTACTAAACCGTCCAATTCAACTGGAGAACTTGGAAATGATGAATAGCCCAATATTCCTCCGCCTATGTTACATACATAAATATTTAAATATTTTGAAGGATCCCAGTTTGAAAATCCACCTTTAGCTCGGCATTTAATATCATCATTTGCGCCCCATGATGTTTTTGTTGTCGCATATCTCACAATTCCTTTGGTCGGATTCGCTTGCGGATCACGACATGCTAATTGAAAACGTATGTTGCAATCAGCTGCAAGGCTCGCAAACTCTGACGGTACTTTTGAAACGTCCGGGTTTTGCTTGTTAAAGTCGCGATTCAAGGCATCAATTTGAGACTGCACTTGTGCTATACTGATATTTTCAGCGTCCGTACGATAAACAATGTGGACAACAACAGGAATCGTAATTTGTCCGCCGCGTGATTCTACCCGATTTTCTATTGCAAACTGGGCAGTTTGACGTTCAATGGATTCCATTTTTTGACGCATTTCAGGATGTTCTTCAAGCTGCTTCTTCAAATTTTCTTGTGAATGACATCTCGTTTTCTCAAGGGGATGTTGCGCTTTAACTGAACCTAATAACACGGGGGATAGAAATATTAATAAAGTTGTTTGGTGTATAAATTTTCTCACTTGCTTATAGTTTTGTGTGTTTACTGAAAAATGTTTTGTGTTAAATGATTGATTCAAAAGTATATAGAGTCTAAGCCTTTGGCAAGAATATCTTCTCGTTTTCCCATAATTACCAAATTAAGGTTAGGCATTTTTGTTGTTCAAAAAATTAAATTTATAAATTTATAAATATGACGTTTTAACTTATAACTTAAATGCTTGTTTTTCAAACTAATATTTTTATTATGAGCTTAAAAATCACTTTGTCACGATAAAAGACCTAACCACAAATAGGTATGAAAAAACAGAGTTTTGAGTGTTAATCAGACCGTTTATACCCAGAATTGGTCAAACATTTTTGAAAGTTTTTTTTCTTTACTTAAATTTTCAAATTTGTGACAACAAAAAACATCAAAAAAGACATCCCAAGTTTTGCCAGAAAAAACCCATAAATCCAGAATAAACTGTCTTATCTCTTGGGTTTTAAGCCTAAATTGATCAAGAAAAGCGGTTTTCAAACGAAAAAATATTTCTTAGTAAATAGTCTTAAATGATACCTTTACAACCATAAAAATCAATCTCAACATGAAAATCAATCTATTTGCAGCTTTTTTTTGCTTTACTCTACATGTCGTTGCCCAAAGCAATAACAACCAACAATACGTCAACCCATTTATTGGTACAGGTGGTCATGGTCATACCTTTCCAGGCGCAACTGTGCCTTTCAGCATGGTGCAGCTATCACCCGATACGCGTACTGAGGGGTGGGATGCTTGCGGTGGCTATCACTACGATGATTCATCGATTTTGGGGTTTTCTCATACACATTTGAATGGTACAGGCATTGCGGATTTTTGTGATATCCTGCTTTTACCCACAGTTTGGGATTTAGAAAATATTCAGAAATACTATCCGACAACAAAATTTCATTTTGACCATAAAAATGAAGTCGCAAAAGCGGGTTTCTACAAAACACATATTAATGAATCAGCCATTGATGCAGAACTAACCACTTCTGAACGTGTTGGTTTTCACCATTATTCTTTTCCTAAAGATGTAAAACAAGCGACTATTATTATCAATTTAGCTCATCGTGACAAAACTCTTGCCTCTCAATTGAAACAAGTTACCCCCTCAGTATTTGAAGGATATCGGCATTCATCATCATGGGCAAAAGACCAAAAACTATTTTTTTCGATAAAAACTAACAAGCCAACCAAGCATTTTATCCAATTTACTACAGACAATGAAAATATTATTGTCTTATTTTTTGATGTGGCTGATACACATGAACTCTTTGTTAAAGTCGCTCTTTCTCCTGTTTCAGAACTAAACGCTCGTGAAAATATGGAAAGAGAGATTCCGCATTGGGATTTCGATAAAACCCGAAAAGAAGCCGAGCAAAAATGGGCAAAATACCTCAACCGAATCCAAATTGAAGGCGATAATGAGCAAAAAACCATTTTTTACACTGCTTTATATCACGCTTTGATACACCCCTCAGTATGGCAAGACATAAATGGCGATTATCGGGGTTTGGACAATAAAGTGTATAATACGAAAGGGTTTGTCTATCATTCTATCTTTTCACTTTGGGACACTTATCGAGCGGCACATCCGCTTTATACAATTGTATGTCCTGAGAAAGTAGCAGATTTTGTCAACTCATTTATTGATGATTTCGAAAAAACTGGGCATTTACCGATGTGGAATTTCCCTGGCAACGAGACGTGGTGCATGATTGGCAACCATGCTATTCCAGTCATTGCCGATGCGTATTTGAAAAATATCAAGGGTTTTGATGCCGAAAAAGCCTTAAAAGCCATGATTGCAACCGCCAATCGAGACAGTTTGGGTCTGAAACAATATCGCGAAAAAGGCTATATTCCAGCCAATACTGAGGGGGAGTCTGTGTCCAAAACTTTGGAATATGCTTACGACGATTATTGTATCGCTCATATGGCAAAGGCAATGGGTCACGAGAATATTTACCAAACATACATTCAACGCAGCCAAAATTGGAAAAACATTTTTAATCCAAAAACAGGCTTTTTTCAAGCAAAAATGAATGAAACCTTTGTCGAACCCTTTGAACCACGTGAAGTCAATTTTCATTTTACCGAAGGCAATGCTTGGCAATATGCCTTTGCGGTGCAACACGACATAGAAGGTTTAATAGAAATGCTCGGTGGAAAAGCCGCTTTTGAAGCCAAATTAGATGCTTTTTTTAACGATAAATCGGAAACAACAGGGCGTGACCAAGTGGATTTGACAGGTTTAATCGGTCAATATGCACATGGCAACGAGCCGTCTCACCACATCGCCTACCTTTATAATTATGTTGGAAAACCGCAAAAAGCGCAGCGTTTAATCCGTCAAATATTGACAGAATTTTACAAAAATGCGCCTGATGGCTTGATTGGGAATGAGGATTGTGGGCAAATGTCGGCTTGGTATGTGTTGTCGAGTATGGGCATTTATCCGACGAATCCTTGTGGTGGCTATTATCAAACGGGCGTTCAAATATTTGAGAATCCTAAAATTAGCATTAATGGACATTCCATTAGTTTTAACCTCAATAATACAGATGGGAAACTGATAAAACTCATCTCCATGCCCAATAAAGCAAGCGTTGAAATACTTGATTCTGCCAAAATACAGCCTTTTAACCCTATAATCTTACCCATGCCTTACGTTGCCAAAGGCAATAAAATTTTCAAAGAAAAACAAACCATCATATTGTCTTGTGCAGATAAAAACGCTGATATTTACTATTCCACAAATGGAAGTACCCCCTCCCTAAAATACACACAACCCATTGATATTCAAGAAAGTATAACGCTTCGTTTTTTCTCAAAAAAGGGAAATAAACAGTCCAATGAAGCCAAAGCCATTTTTAAAGAATCCAATTATGGTTTTAATGTACAATTGAAATACCCACCAGCCCCTCAGTATTCAAGCAATTCAGACCACCTTTTGGCAGATGGCGAGCGAGGTTCTGAACATTGGCAACTGGGCGGTTGGCAAGGCTTCGAAGGCGTTGATTTAGAAGCTGTTATAGATTTAAAAGAAATAAAATCGTTCAAACGCTTAGCATTGAGTTGTGTTCAAGACCAAAATGCTTGGATATTTTTTCCAACGGAAGTACAATTTTGGGTCTCTGAAAATGGTCTTGATTTTACTGAAGTCGGTCGTTTAAGTCCCAATATTGGTCAAAATACTGAGGGGGTGCAAATTCAAGAGTTTGATGTTTTGAACAATGGCAAAGCGCGGTTTGTAAAAATAATTGCTAAACCTTGTGCGCCGATTCCATCTTGGCACAAAGGCTCAGGTAAAAAAGGATGGATTTTTGCGGATGAAATTATTGTTGAATAGAAAAGATTTGTTTAGTTTTGTAAAAAATAAAAACGCATGACTGCTACAATTGAAGCCGTTGAAAAGGCAATAGAAGGGAGAATTTATACTGTTGAAGAGTATTTCGAATTAGAAAAAAACTCAGAAATACGTTATGAATATCACTATGGAAAACTCATCGCCATGCCAGGAGAAAGCAAACAAGCCAATAGAATCGCAGGGAATTGTGAATATGCTTTTAGAATTCACTTGAAAAGTAAAGGATATTTCACGTATCGCCATGATGTCAGAACCATCATAAAGGAAGGAAAAATTTATCGCTATCCAGATCTAGTCGTTGCACCGGATCCGGTATGCCAGATCTGCATCGGTGATGCGCCACGCCGGTACCGGTATGACGCC
>JANMJN010000388.1:0-9191 GCA_031371355.1 Saprospiraceae bacterium | reverse complement strand
TTCAAGTTTTTTTGTCCCGAATATTATTCTTTTTGAAGGCGTTTATGTTCGGGAAACTTTTAAAGTTTCCCGAACATGGTGCCCAAAACCATAGAATATTTTGCACTAAAAATTTCGATTTGCCTTTTGAGACAACCTCATTATTTGAATAGTTGATTATTTGACCTCAATATCCATCATTCTGCTTCAAATACCCAATCAAATTAGATGCACCGTCAATAGCCGTTTGAGGAATTGGGAAAATCCGTTTCTTTTTATCGGTGTTGGTTTTTTCCGTCCACGTATCTTCGTATTTGCTAAATCGGATCATATCGGTACGTCTCACCATTTCCCAATAGAGTTCAAAACCACGTTCACGAAAAAGTATATCTAAAGTCATAGATGTGAGAGGTGGCGGCGGTGTTGTAGCGGAACGGGCGGCTCTAACCAAATTGACATCTGCCAAAGCACCTGAAGCATCGTTACTTTTTCGCAATTTGGCTTCTGCACGCATGAGATACACATCTGCTAATCGAACAATCACAATATCGGCTTCGCCAAAATTCCGACCACTGGCAGATTTTTTACTGAACTCATATTTTTCAACCCTATAACCTGTATTGTAATTGCTGCCAGCCACCGTAAAATCTATTTGTTCTGTGAAATCAACTGCTAATGTCGGTTTGTTCCGCGTGTCGTGAAACAATTTGCCAACCAACATTTTGCCGTCGGCACATTTTAAAAACACACCATTTTTTCTGATTAAACCATATTGTTGTCCACGCAAAATACCTCTGTTGATATTGAAAGCGGCTGCGTCAACGCATGAATCTTTACCATTTGAGTAAATGCTTAGATTTTCTTTATAAAACCGTGGGTCAGCCGCCGCAGGGTCTTTCGGTGCATTTGCATTGACCCATGTACGGTAAAAGTCAGGTGTAATGGCTGGACCATCCGTTCCGTTTGCAGAAGGATAAGCTGGCAGAGGGAACTGGTCGCCTGATAATGAAAAATACGCCATCCGATTATGACCATTCAAATCAAAGCGTTGGTCAACAGCAAAAACCAATTCTTTATTGTCGTGGTTACTATCACCGAAAAGAGAAAAATAATCTTTTGACAACTGATATTGACCTGAATTGATGATTTTGTCGCAATATTCCGTGACTTTATCCATATCTTCTGGTTTAAAAGTCGGTTTGTCAGCATATACATCACGGTAAACGGCAGCGTTCAAATACAAGCGGGCGAGCAATCCCCAAGCTGCGCCTTTTGACAAACGACCAGGTCCGACGGTTGCATCCAAATTCGGTTCAACGGCGAGTAATTCATTTTTGATATATTCAACGGCATCTGACCCCCTCAGTATTGTTGAGTTTATGCCTATATCATCTTTTACAAAGACCAATCCGAACATATCCAATGTGAGCATCGAATAATACGCTCGCATTCCTCTTGCTTCCGCTAAAAAAGTAGCTGCACTGGGGTCTTTGTTATTGGGTAAAGACTGAATTGCAGAAACACAACGCGAAACACCTTGCAAAATAAAATTCCAAGTACTCCGAATATTCGGGTCAGTGCTGGTGTAGGTGTGTTGGTGCATAGCGAGATAAATACCATTGTCGCCCCAATCTGTTCCGCCGCGATAAGGCAAAATGGCTTCATCTGTTGAAATTTCTTGAAGCGCGAAATAGGTTGTATGCTGAAAGATATTGGGCAAAAGGGCATAAGTTGGCGCAATGATACCCTCCGCCGCTTGTTTATCGGTCAGTCCTACCGCCGATGTTTCGTCTAATATCTGTTCTTTCAAATCAGTGCAACTGTTTGAGAACAAAATGGCTGCAAAAGTGAGTAATATATATAGTTTACTTTTCATTATTTTTAAGTTTTATTAGTAAAAAATGATTAAAATACTGAGGGGGCTATTCCGATTCTTTAAAGTTTAAAAAATGATATTTAAACCAAAAATAAATGATTTAGCCTTCGGATAACTCAAATAATCAATGCCATAAGATGAAATACCGTTGATGGTTCTATCGGTATTGACTTCTGGGTCGTAGCCATTGTATTTTGTGAAAAGTAAGAGGTTTTGACCTGTCGCAGACAACCGCAAAGAAGACACCCATTTGTTGATACCCAATGATTTAGGATTGATATTATAACCTAATGTCACGTTGTTCAATCTGAAATAAGCACCATCTTTTAGGTACCTCGAAGAAACGGGTGCCGAGTTATTGATGGATTCATTGGTTGCGGCAACGGCTTCGGCAGTCGTATTGATACCTTTTGACAATCTTAATTTATAAAAATTAGAGTTTGCCGTATTATCATAAATTTTATTGCCTGATACGCCGTTGAAGTTGATACTCATATCAAAACCGCCATAGGACATATTGCCATTCAAGTTATATTGTCTGGTAGGTAAAGCACTGCCAACGGCTACACGGTCTTTGTCGGTGACGATGCCATCGCCATCTACGTCACGAAAAGTACTGATGCCTTTGTCGTCAAAACCTGTAAAGTCTTTTAGGAAAAAAGTGCCAATGGGTTGACCATTGATATAACCATTAATCGTAGCTGATGTTAAACCGGAACCCGAAGCAGAGCCTGATGGAATAACAGAGTAAGGCGAATTTTTCACTACATTGTCAATGAAAGTGATATTACCACCAATATCAAATCTAAAACCGTTTGGTCTCTTAAAATGGTAATACAATTCAAACTCCAAACCTTTATTCGTAATACTCATATCCTTCACATTTGTCCAAGTTGTACTGGCAGGTTGAACGGGGTCAGCAGGAATGACTTCCAATAAAATATCGTTTGACTCTTTATTAAATACATCCAAAGTGCCAGAAATTGCGCCATTAAAAAGTCCAAAATCAAGTCCCATATCTGTTTGGTTAGAAGCCTCCCAAACGATATTGGGATTTGCCAGTCTTGTGTAAGAGGTGCCAGCCGGATAAGTACCTACGGGATACAATGGATAACTGGTTGTGCCGGACACCTGTGAAGTAAACAACGCCTGTGTAATTTTTGAAGGAATCTCTTGATTGCCTGTGCGACCCCAACCAGCACGGAGTTTCAAATCGCTGAAAATGGTGTTTTTCATAAATTCTTCTTCTGCAATCCGCCAACCAAGAGAAAAGGATGGAAATATACCATATTTATTGTTCGCCCCAAATTTGGAAGAACCATCAGCACGTACAGTGCCCGTCACTAAATATTTACCTTTATACTGATAGTTGACGCGTGAGAAAAAGGATTGCAATTCATTTATCAAAGCAAAACCGCCTGGTTTATTATTCGCCAATGTCAAATCCTGCCCTAAACCTGGGTTGTATTGAGGTTCAATACTTGAAATAGGAAATTTATTGATGCTGTAACTACGCCCTTGAACAAATATTTTTTGATATGAATGACCAACTAAAGCCGATAAGTTGTGATCCGTTTTGGACAATGTATAAGTGATATAATTTTCAATCAACTTATTGCGATTCGTGATATTAATGGTTTCAAGACGACCATCTTGAAGCGGTACGGCGTTGGGCAGCGATTGAATATCCCGAGTCGAAGTCGAATTGTCAATCCCGAAATTAAGTTTATAAACAAGCCCTTTCAAAATGGTAAAGGAGGGCGATATATTTCCGATAACTCGGTTAATCGTCGTAATATCTTTTTCTAAATTAAGCGTAATCAATGGGTTAGTGCCACTCGCATACTTAAACGGCTTCCCATCCGTATCGTAAGCGGGATATGTCGGATTAGCAGAAATGGCACCGCCTAACATAGACCCAATGGGTGGACGTTCATTTTTTGTATAGGTTGAATTCAAATTGACATCTATATTGAGCCTATCATTCAATAGTTTTTGAGTGACATTGATGCGCCCTGTATAGCGATCCAATTGATTGTTTTTTAAAATCCCTTCTTGTTTTTGAAGACCCAATGAGGCATAATAGGTCAGTTTATCCGCACCGCCACCAAAGGAAAGGTTGTGATTTTGTGTATAAGCAGTCCGCATCACTTCTTTTTGCCAATCTGTGTTGGCTTTTAAGTCTTCTAAAACGCCCCCGACTTTAGGAACTTGGATTCTATATTCATCAGCAGAAAATACTTCTAAAGGTCTTGCAAGGTTTGAAATACCATAATTTGTAGAAAAATTCAAAGTAGAAAACCCTGATTTACCCCGTTTGGTGGTAATCAAAATAACACCATTGGCACCGCGAGACCCATAAATGGCAGTCGCCGAAGCGTCTTTTAAGACATCTATGGCTTCAATATCTTGCGGATTTAAGAAATTCAAAGGGTTTGTTGCGCCACCCGTACTCGTATTGTCTAAAGCCACACCGTCTAAAACAAAAAGCGGCGTACTGCCTGTGCGAACGCCACCTGGACCTCTGATGGTGATGCTTTGAATGCCGCCCGGTTCGCCACTCGCAGACGTGACATTGACACCCGCCATTTTGCCTTGCAAAAGTTGCTCGGGCGAGTTAATGATGCCTCGGTTAAATTCGCCACTTTTAAGCGATTTTACAGCACCCGTCATATCCTTCTTAACCGCACTACCATAGCCAATGACGATTAATTCGTTCAAATCACTGGCAGTTGACACAAGGGTAATGTTGATAACCGACTGGTTATTGACGGGCACTTTTTGCTCCGTATAACCAATAAACGAAAAAACCAAAGTCGCATCAGAAGGGCAGATGAGTGAGTAATTACCGTCCAAATCGGTTAATGTACCTTTGTCTGTACCGTCAATGCGAATGCTGACACCCACCAAAGATTCTTTGGTGTCACCTGCAGTTACTTTGCCCTTAACTGTAATATCGGCAAGTAAGGATGTTTTTTCAGGTGGTGAAAAAGACCAAGCGGATAACGTTTGGCACACAAAAAAAATGAGAAAAAGGGTGTTTAAGTGAGCGTTTTTTTTCATTGTGATAGGTTTTAGTGAAAAGAGAGTGGATGAAGAAAAAACTTATTAATAATTTTATAATAAGGTCGTATTGAAGTTAAATATTTTGGTTATGGTTGTGAAAGTAAAATATAATTCCAATTTAAGGAGTCGTAATGCACATTTACATTTATGCAAACGTTTGAAAAAAAACAAGTGCTGTTATCCCCCCTCAGTATTTTATTCAGTTCTTGAGTGATTTGAACGCATCAATCCTGATTTTGCTAAAGCTAATTTTGCAGAAGGCTGAATGCATATTGTTGAAAAGGCTTTGGAAGATGATTTTACAACTTTAAAGTAGAATGCCGGATAATCAATTCAGGTGGTAAAATGATATTTTCCTTTTGCGTTGTTGTCGTTTCAGGGTTATTTAGAAACAACCGAGCTGCTTCCTCGCCAATCAATTTGCTCGACCGATTGACAGACGAAAGGGTTGGATTGAAATAAGCAGAAAAAGGTGAGTTATCAAATCCAATAACCGCAACTTGTTCAGGAATCGAAAACCCCATATCTATAATGACTTGCATGGCAGCTATCGAAACGTAGTCGTTGACACCAAAAATAGCATCGGGCGGATTGGATAAAGACATTAAACGGCGTGTAGGCACAACAGCACTTTCTGCTTTGAAATTGGTATTTGCGATTAAATTGTCGTCAAATGGGATATTATATTTTTCCAAACAGTCTTTATAACCCTTACAACGTCTTTCGGAAACAGTCAAACTATTGGGTCCTTTGAGGTGCGCGATTCTACGACACCCCCTCAGTATCAGATGCTCAGTTGCTGTAAATGCGCCTAAATAATCATCAACTGTAATACTGGTCGCTTCCACACCGTCGTATTCACGATCAATAAAAATTAGTGGAATATGCCGTTGCAAGATGCTTTCAAGGTGTTCATAATGTCCCGAATGGTAGGTTTCTTGCGAAACGGATAGAAAAATGCCTTCGACTCGGTTCGCCAACAATTTTTCAACATACTCTTTTTCAAGGATATAACTCTCATTTGTCACGCAAATGGTCAACATATAACCGCGTGTTTGCAGCACCGATTGTATGCCATCAACCATCGCTGTTTCGTGAAAATGGCTTAGATTCGGAATAATAACGCCTACTGTTCCTGACTTGCTATGACGCAAACCCAACGACAAGGTATTGCGTTGATACCCCATTTTGTTGGCGTATTCCTGAATGTTTTTCCTCGTTTCTTCGTTGATAAGCGGGTGGTTGTTCAAGGCTCGTGACACCGTTGAGGGCGAACAATTGAATTTTCGAGCGATGTCTTTAATTGTTATCGGATGGTTGCTGGTATTCATGCTCAAACATAGCATTTTTTAAGACATCTGCTATATTTACAAGCGCAATTGAATTTTTTAAGCACAAAAGAAGCGTTTTTACTGAGGGGTCAATAATCACAAATAATTAAAATCACTTATGCCATCTAAGGCTTGGCGTGCAGCGAGGAATGTTTCTTTTTGTAACTTTAAGATTTTGTAAAAGTGGTTGTTTTCATCATATTTATAGCGAGCGACACGTTCTGCCAAAATTTTGTCTTCATTTACTTCACCATTGAATTCAAATGCATGTGTTTCATAGGCATAAGGCAACATCTCGGCAATTTTATTTTGCTTGAAACGGCGTGCCGACAACGCCAAAGCGGTGCGCCAATTCTCATGCCCTTCTATGTGAATGGGTTCGTCAAAAGCCTTTAAAAAATCGAAATACATTTGCGTCTCGTCGTCCTCTTCTTTCCAATGACCCAAACGTCTTTGATGGTTGTAATAGGTAAAAGCCTCTTGTGTTTCTGTGTCTTCAGCGATATTCACAAAATCCACAGGGTCGAAAGCATACAAACCCGGTCGTTTGTCTGTTGAATTGTCTGAAGAATCTTTATTTATTAAATCCGTCCAGTCTTTTTCCGTTTTGAGTTTCTCTTTTAAGTTATTATATTTAATTTTATAGCCTTCAGTCACATAAATCGCTTCCTTTTCTCCGCGCAGGTCAGGCAAATCCAACCAAGAAATGGTGTGTTGTGCCTTATCAAAATAAGTGTAAATATCAGGCATAATGGCAGAATCGTAAGGACTATGTACCGAATTTGACTTTGTTTCTGCCTTTAGGCTTCTTAAAAACTGCCTATGATTTTTGTAACCTTGATAGTTTTGCCAATCAATATATTCACCAAAAAGAGCTTCTGAATGGTCAATTTCTTCTTTCAAAAACCCTATACATACGTCCAATTCTTCAGGTGTAATGGGTGCAATAAAAGGGCAAGAACGGATATGATGTTGCCAATATATGAAGTCAGAGCAAATATCCACCAAAGGCAGTTCGACTAATCCTGCGCGCCATTGACATTGTAAATTAAACAGCTTTTTTTGTAGAATGATGTCAATATATCGGTCTGCATCGCTCAAAAATTGCATTTTATGCTGGTCGTAAGCCTCTTTGTAGTGGTTGATGTTTTTGAAAATATCGTGTTTTATAGCAGCGTATTCCTTGATGAAACGGTCAATACTGAGGGGGTTATACTGGGCATAGTATGCCAGATAACGTTCATGCGATTTTAGATATTCTCTATGTTGTTCTTCCGTCCATTCGATATAGTTCATGGACTGCACATGTTTTCGTTTCATAAGTTTAAGATAAATGGACGCCAAAAGAAACGCAAAGGTAAAAAAAATGAACTGTAGATAAAGATGTTGTATGTTTTTTTGTGTAAATATATTTTTTCAAAATTAATGCCATAAAAAAAAACGTCCTATGGGTTACATACGACGTTTTATTAATGTATGTTTTGTTTTAAATTGTTTTTTTGAAAAATATTTTATTTAACAAATTAAAGATAAGGGCAAATAGGACGACCAAAACACAACCAATCAAATTTAACCACAAAAAAGCGGTTAAATCCACCCACCAACTATAAATAACGAAGGCTTCGGCTAACAATGCTGCCCAAAAAACCGACCCGCCTCTGACGTTTTTGAAATAAAAAGCCACTAAGAAAACGCCCAAAATCGTCCCATAAAACCAAGACCCCAATATATTGACCGCCTCAATCAAGCTGCCAATATTGGCGGTAAATTGTGCGACGATGATACAGAAAATACCCCAACCTAAGGTCGTTAATTGTGAAAACTGATAATAATGCTTCTCTGAACCATTCGGATTGATGAGTCTTTGATAAATATCTACAACCGTACACGATGTCAAGGAGCTAAACGCCGATGCCATCGAACCCATTGAAGCTAACAGGATGACTGCAATCAATAAACCAACCAAGCCAACGGGCAAATATTTGGTAACAAAGGATAGGAATATGTAATTTGTATCGTTGACATCTTCGCTCGGGTTGTTTTCTAACATTAATGTTTTTACTTCTTTTCGCAAGCCATCTGTTTGGGTATTTAATGCCAAAACTTGTTCGACATTTTGATTGATTTCTGCATTGTTTTCTCCTTTTATAGCTGTTATCATATTGTTGACCGCTATTTTTTTCTCTTCAAAAACCTTTGTGTTGCGCTCTAAAAGGCTTTTATACTGAGGGGTCTCTTCAACCTTTTGCAAAGCTGTTTGGTTGAAAAAAAGAGGTGGTTGTTCGAACTGATAAAACACAAAAACCAAGGCGCCGACCATCAAAATGAAGAATTGCATGGGTACTTTCAAAATGCCATTCATCAACAACCCTAAGCGGCTTTGACCAATGGATTCGCCCGACAAATAGCGTCCGACTTGCGATTGGTCTGTTCCAAAATAGGATAATTGCAGGAAAAAACCACCAATCAAACCAGACCACACATTGTAGCGATTGCTGAGGTCAAAATGCCAATCAATGACATTGGTTTTACCCATTTTACCAGCAATTTTTAAGGTATCCGTAAAACCAATGCCTTCTGGCAGCATTTTTACGACCATAAAACCTGCGATGAACATGCCGCCTAAAACCACAAACATCTGTTGCAATTGGGTATAAGAAATGGTTTTTGAACCGCCAAACATACAGTACAAAGTGACGACAGACCCCGTCAGTATATTCGTCCAATACAAGTCCCAACCGAGTATCGTTGTTAAAATAATCGAAGGTGCGGCGATGGTAACGCCTGTTGATAGCGCACGTGGTATAAGAAACAACAAAGATGTAACTACCCGCGTCTTTAAATCGAACCGTTCTTCCAATAATTGATAAGCTGTGAACACTTTTAGCCGTTTAAACAACGGAATAAACGTTATCGCTATCACAATCATCGCCAACGGC
>JANMJN010000372.1:0-5426 GCA_031371355.1 Saprospiraceae bacterium | reverse complement strand
ATTGAATTTGAACTTAAAAACATTTTTACTGCAAAATGTTTTTACGCTTTCACTGCAAAGCGTAATTTTTCACGATTGTCTCTACCAAAACGGGCAATTCTGGCTTTGCTGAAATAAGTACATTTTGGGCTTTGATTTTCTTTTTTAGGTAAGTGGCTGTTGTTTTGCCGAGCGTAAAAAACGGCATTTCAGGATTTAGTTTGTTATTAATAAGAAATGAATCCACCGCACTTGTACTAAAAAAAACAATGGCATCATAAGCCGTGCGGATACTGATAGGGGTCCATTCGGTGCGATAAACGACCAACTCATGAACATTAACCTTATTTTTTGTTAATATAGTAGGCAAATCAGGTAACCGTAAATTACCACACACAAAAGTTACATCGTTGGGATTTACTTTCTTCAAAATGACCCGCGCCAATAGTTTTGCGGAATCTGCCGTTAGGCTCGGGGCATGGTTAAATTTTTGAAGCATTGTTTTTGTTGAACCCGAAATGGCATAACATTGTGTCGTATGAGGCAGCTTAAGTCTTTGATTATCAAGCGTTTGAAAAAAGATTCGCACTGCATTTTGGCTCGTAAAAACAAGATGTTGTGACAATCCCGATCTAATTGCTCTCAAAATATCGTCAGATACTGAGGGGGTGTATCTAAGGAAACTGGTCTCCGTAAAATCCAATTTTGCTTCAGTTAAAGCGATACGCGAAGCTTCGTCAATAGGTCTAGTGAATAGTATTTTGGTCATAGATCTTCTATTAAGTCATTTATACGGGCAGTGATTTTTACCACAATGGTCAAATGAGTTATCATTTTTTAATACAGACGTTATGGCATTTAGTCTTTGAACTTTTTCTGTAAAATCACCTGTTAAAGTCTTTCTTATTTCTCTTAAATTGTCAAAAACCTCTTCTAACTCATCAGGAAAAGCGTCTTCAAGGACTTCGCGAATGCGTTTAGCCAACGTTGGCGATTTGCCATTTGTGGAAATAGCTAACTTTAAACTGCCTTTTTTGACAACAGATCCGAGATAAAAATCGCAAAAATCGGGTGTATCTGCAACGTTTGTTATGATACGTCGCTTCCTCGCCCACCCTTTTATTTGCTGGTTCAAAGGCTTGTCATTTGTCGCAACTATTACCAAATCTTTTTCATTCAAATCGCCCTTATCAAACCGTTTATAAACCAATTTTAGGTTTGGATACTGCTTAGAAAACGCTACAATTTCATCACGAATTTCAGGTGAGACAAGTGTTACATCTGCATACGGGCTGTTCTCCAAAACGGCTGTTACTTTCTCCAAACCGACATATCCACCGCCAACAATGAGTAATTGAAGTTGGTGCATTTTGACAAAAATGGGGAATAATTGGTTTTTAGGCTCAAGAAAATGATTTGTTATTTTCGAGTCACTCTCCTCCCCTATCTTATCAAATTTTTGTTCTTCAACTTTAATTTGAGCTTTTAAATCATTATTTTCTAAAAATTCCGCCGCTACTTTCCCAATGACAATGATGGCAGGTGCTTTAATATCATTCTCTTCTACAAGAGATTCTATAGTTTCGATTGTTCCAAAAACCGCCTTTTCGTTCGGTAAAGTTCCGTTTTGAATGATGGCGACGGGCAAAGTGGGTTTTCCTTCTGCTTTAAAACAAGCAACGATATTGTTCAAGTTATTTATGCCCATCAAAATAACAATCGTCGCATCCGTTTTTACTGCAAACCGTAAATCCTGCGAAATGTTTCCGTCAGAAGTCGTTCCAGTTAAAACCCAAAAACTATCGCTGAAACCACGTCTTGTTACAGGAATCCCAACAGATGATGGCACTGCGATTGCTGAACTGATGCCAGGTACGACACTGACATCAACACCCTTTTGTTGAGCATACTGCACCTCTTCATGTCCACGACCAAATACAAAAGGATCGCCTCCTTTCAGTCGAACAACGTGACCATTTTGCAATGCTTGTTGGACACATAACTCATTGATCTCCAATTGCGTATAAGCGTGTTTATCTGCTCTTTTCCCAACAAAAATCTTTTGACAATTTTCTGGTGCATATGACAACAAATCTTCATTAGCCAGCGCATCGTATAAAACGACATCTGCCGATTGCAAGGCTTTCAAGCCTTTAATCGTTATCAAATCGGGGTCGCCCGGACCCGCACCAACCAATGTTATCTTCGGATTTTTCATTTTAATCTACTTTGAGTGCTTTGAAGGGTTTTCATGTCGCAAAGTTAGGTTTTTTGTAGGTGCGTAGAATGTTCCCTCTGCCAGTGAGTAACAGACAGAACTATATACCGAAATTCTATCAGAATACTTTTATATATTTCAGTATTTTAAAAATATTAGAATATAATTTTGAGAGCTGTAAATACTGAGGGGTCTCAAATCGCTACACCATAATCCTTCAAAGCCAATCTTAACTGGTCAGCAGATTGAAAATGGATACCCCGAATACCCACTGCTTCCGCTCCTTTTACATTTGCGAGCGAATCGTCAATGAAAACAGCTTCTGATGGCGACACTTCGTAACGATGAAGCAGCGTATCATAAATCTGCCTAAACGGTTTTCGTGTTCGTTCGTCGCCACTGACGACGATGCCTTCGAACCAATGCAAGAAATCAAATATACCCAAAGCAATCGGAAATGTTTCCGCAGACCAGTTTGTAAGTGCCAAAACACGGTAATTTGGATGGTCAATCAGTTCTTTCAATAGCGCAACGGTATCGTTTAATGCACCGCCGAGCATTTCAGTCCACCGTCCATAATAAGCGCGAATTTCGGTTTCCCACTCTGGAAATTCAGCGATTTTGAGTGCCGTCCCTTCGGCAATCGGTCTGCCTGCATCGTGTTCAACGTTCCATTCATGAGTACACACATTTTGAAAAAAAAACTGCCGTTTTTGTTCATCTGGAATCAATTCGTCAAAAACATACTTGGGATCCCAATCAATCAGCACGCCGCCGAGGTCGAAAATAATGGTTTTAATAGTCATCACTATGCTTTTAATGTTTTACAATATCATATGCTAAAAATAGGGAGGAGTGTCAATTTTCACGAAAAAACACGTCCCGCTGTTGAACGTGTTTTTTAATGAAACGGTCAATAAAAACATTTTGCAGTAAAAATGTTTTTATTGATTGCCGTAAAAATGTCTGTTATTTAGGTTTAAAAACCCTTGCTGCTTTGACTGCTAACTGCCAGCCTTTATAGAGTTTTACAGCTTCAATTCGTTTCATTTTGGGCTTAAAAACTGTTTCTAATTGCCAATTTGTTGAAATATCGGCATAATCTTTCCAAAAACCAACAGCTAAACCTGCCAAATAAGCAGCACCCAACGCTGTTGTTTCCTGTACTACAGGTCTCTCAACTCTTGTAGCCAAAAGATCCGACTGAAATTGCATTAAAAAACTATTTTTGACAGCACCACCATCAACCCGCAAGGCTTTGAGTTTGATACCAGAATCCTTTTCCATGATGCTCAAAACGTCTTTTGTTTGGTAGGCAATACTTTCCAAAGTCGCTCTGATGAGTTGTGCTTTTCCTGAACCACGTGTTAAGCCAAAAATAGCACCCCGTACTTCAGAATCCCAATAAGGCGTACCTAAGCCGACAAAAGCAGGCACGACATAAACGCCATCGCTGCTTAAAATGCTTTTGGCATACCCCTCAGTATCGGCAGCATCTTTAACGAGTTCAACTTCATCGCGCAGCCATTTCACCGCTGAGCCAGCTACAAAAATGGAACCTTCCAAGGCATATTCAACTTTTCCACCTACGCCCCAAGCAATGGTTGTCAACAAACCATTCTTTGATGCCACTGCCTTCTCTCCAGTATTCATGAGCATAAAACAGCCCGTACCATAGGTATTTTTTGCCATCCCTTCGGTAAAACAGGCTTGCCCAAACAAGGCAGCTTGTTGGTCTCCCGCAATTCCTGAAACCGGAATACCTGCCATACCTACAATATCGGCATCTGCTATTCCGTAAACCACAGAAGAGTCCATGACCTTTGGCAACATGGATTTTGGAACGGTCAATGCGGTCAGTAAGTCATCATCCCATTCTAGGTCGTGAATATTGTAAAGCATTGTGCGTGAAGCATTTGTGTAATCAGTAGCGTGAACTTTTTCAGTCGTTAAGTTCCATAAAATCCATGTATCTATCGTACCAAAAAGCAAATGACCCGCTTCGGCATCTGCCCTTGAGCCTTCCACATTGTCGAGCATCCATTTGACTTTTGTACCCGAAAAATAGGCATCAATCAACAAACCTGTTTTGGCACGAACTGCGGGGTCTAGTCCTTGAGCTTTGAGTACATCGCAAATGCCCATTGTTTGTCGACTTTGCCAAACAATGGCGTTGTAAATGGGCTTACCTGTCCTTTTATCCCAGACAACAGTTGTTTCCCGTTGATTAGTAATACCAATGGCGGCAATATCTGTGGGATTAACTTCACGTAACACATCGCGGACTACATTTTGAACGGATTGCCAAATTTCATCAGCATCATGCTCAACCCAACCTGGTTTCGGAAAATATTGTGTAAATTCCTGCTGAGAAACAGCAATAATGTTTCCTTTTTTATCGAAAACGATGGCACGGCTGCTTGTTGTACCTTGATCAATGGCGAGAATGTACTTTTTCATCCTTGTTGTTGGTTTTAAATGAATTTATTTAGACTTTTGGGTGAAGATAAATACCCCCTCAGTATTTCTCTATTCTTTTTGCTAAATTTCTGATTTTTTATTTCAAAAAAGAAAGTAGAACTTGCAGCGACTTCTCGTATTTAAAAACAGACTGCCTCATGTCACAAGACAATAAAACGACTCCCATCAAAGACCGTATTCAAAAAACGGCTTTGGACTTAATCATCCACCCTGCGACGATTAAAGAAGCTATTTTTCAGCATTCGGTTTTGTGCCAAACCTTCTTACCCTATCGCAATCCGGGCGACGATGTGCGTGTTTGGCAACAACAACAAGGACATGTGAGCCTTGCTGTTCAAGCAAACGATGCTTTGAACCCCGAAACAGGGAAATTTGAGTTTGTCGGTTTGCCTTATGGTACGAAAGCACGCCTCATTTTGGCGCACATCAACTCGCAAGCGATAAAAACACAGGATAAAACACTGCATATTGAGGATACAATGTCCGCTTTTATCAAATCTTTAGGCTTGAATACTGATGGACGAACGATAAATGAAGTGAAAGAACAGTTGCGCCGGTTGACAACTTCGCTCATCAGTCTGGGTTATTCAGATGGCGAGCGCGGTATGCAAGTGAATCTCCAAATCGTTAAGGCTTTTGACTCTTGGTTTCCAAAAGACGACAATAAGCGTATTATTTGGAACTCAAATGTGCAATTGACCGACGATTATTTCAATAGTTTGATGAATCATGCCATTCCGCTAGACGA
>JANMJN010000318.1:0-2075 GCA_031371355.1 Saprospiraceae bacterium | reverse complement strand
TCCACGCTCGAATATCCTATCAATTTCATCTTCTACATCCATTTTATCTCGAATATCATCACTCGCTATGGCTCTGCCCAACCTATCCACCATTTTCTTTAGCAATGGCTCGTTCACATCACCCTTGAAATCCATTTGATGTTTGTCTTGTGTCAGATATTCAGGGCTAAATACTTGTAAGACTCTTTCTAATTTTGTCCTTGATTTTCCAGCTAACAATCTTATTTGTATCAAATATGAATCATGCGTTAGTAACTCTACAAAATCCTCTTTGACTTCTATCAATTCTTCTGTTATGACATCCCAATACCCTCTATTGATTTTAACAACACCACGGTCAATATTGTCTAATGGAAATCCTAAAAAATAAATAGTCACAATCGGTAGAGGACGTTTCTCTAATTCTCCCTTATCTGTCAGAACTTCATCTTCTTTTTTGTAGTTATCTGCCAAATATCGTCTAAATCGCATCACATCTAAGACCTGTTTGGCTTTCTGTAATTCAATCAATATCTTTTTTATGTCGCCTGTATTTGTCCTGATAACCGCTTTGAAATCAAATCTTAGAATATTGACGTTACTTCCCGTTGTCTCGGTAGCTGTTTCTTGTGGTTTAATCTCAATGCTGATGATGTCTTCTCCCAATATCATTGAAAGTAGTTCTCGGGCTATTTCAATATCTTCTAAAAGATATTTGAAGACGACATCATATAGTGGATTTGCTATAATCATTATTGTATTTTTTCTACAAAATTACGGCAAAAGGAGTTTATTTTCCAACTTAGTAACGAGAAAATAATAACATGAATTTTTTTCTTCAAACACATAGCCACATAGCGCACATAGTTTTTTTAGTTCCTTTCAGGATGACAAAAGAAAAAGCTATGTACCATAGTGTTCATCTATATCTCCTCAACCAAAAAATCAGCGACTTGCTTCTTCTTAGAAGAAAAGTTAATACCGACCGCTATTTTCCGTTTTTCAGATAGGCAGCTAACAGGTATTGCTCTAAACTGGCTTTGACTTCTTTGTTCGGATATTTCAGTTTACAAATACCTTCTGAAAAATTGACGGATGCCAATGTTAGATAGCCTGTTTGAAACAACATCGGTTTAAATTCCAAATGGTTGACGTCAAACTGCGCCAATGAACTGAGCGACGTGTATGCGCCTTCATCTAACGTAAATTGACCCTGTTGGCGGATTACATTCACTAAAAATGCGGGTGTGCCCGTGCTGAACCAATAATTGTCAAACTGACCCGATTCTATGTATTGCAACAAAGAAAACGGATTATAAAGGGTTTGTTTGCCATTCCATGTATAACCATTGTACCAACTTTTTAAATCATCCAATACTGAGGGGTTATCCAATGCGTATGTTTTGATTTCATCCGCAAAAGTCGTTTCTAACTCTTCTTGTGTAATACCTGTTAAAGCGTTGAACGATGGATGAATAGAAATATCGGACAAATTATTCAAATCAGAAAAAATAGAGACTTTCGTAAATTGACTGACCCCTGTAATCAACAAAAAGCGGATAAATGGGTCAGAATCCTTGATGATGGAATAAAACTGTTTTAGGATTTCCCGGTTTTCATTCGCTTTCTCGGTTTGTTCCAAATAGTCAATGATGGGTTTGTCGTATTCATCAATCAACAAAACGACTTTACCCAAAGCAGAAGCCTTGACAATCAGTTCTTCAAAACGTTCTTTGAGGGTCGGTCTTGACAAAACGATATTGAGTTCCACGGCAGATTTATCCAATTCATTTATCAAAGCCTGCCGAAGACCTAATTCTTGATAATCGCTTTTACTGAATTTTAAATGGATAATAGGCAGTTTTTTGTTCCAATCCCAATTGTTTTCAATCCACAATCCTTTAAACAATTCTTGACTACCCGAAAATATTTCATTGATGGTCGAAAGTAATAACGACTTACCAAACCGACGCGGACGCGACAAAAAATAATAACTCCCCCGCATCAGCAAACGATAAATAATTTCGGTCTTATCCACATAGACGTAATGCTCTTCGCGGATTTTCCTAAAATCTTGTATGCCGATTGGGTATTTT
>JANMJN010000264.1:0-1705 GCA_031371355.1 Saprospiraceae bacterium | reverse complement strand
CAATTGTGGTATGCCAAAAGCGTCTTTTTTGTCTTTGTCCAAACGCACGCTATTTTCGTGATTGGGCAATATCTCTCCAAAACCCATCAGCTGCATGCCCCAGCCACCGGGCTTGAAAAGTGCATCTTTGAACGCCGCACCGACCCCCTCAGTATTATTGCCTCCTCTGCCCCAATCAGCGCGCGCACCAAAGCCTTGAAAGCCAAAACCGCGTAGGAAATTTGGGTTTTTCGTCTTTTCATCAAGGTTGACATAGCGTGGAATGTATATGCCATTCGGACGACGACCTTTGTAGTATTGGTCTTCAAAACCATCAAATGAAGCCATCGCCCCGAGATGATAATGATGATCCATGATATTATGACCCAATTCACCACTGTCGTTGCCCATGCCCTTGGGGAAACGATTGGAGGTAGAATTGAGCAAAATTTGAGTCGAAGCCAAAGTGGAAGCGCAGCAAAAGATAACTTTTGCATAAAATTCAATCATTTGTTTGCTTTCACTGTCAATGACTCGAACGCCCGTTGCCCGATTCGTCTTTTCATCTAAAATAATGGAATGAACAATAGAATTAGGACGAATCGCAAAATTATTTGTCTTATTTGCCGCCGGCAATGTTGCTGAATTGCTGCTAAAATAGGCGCCATAAGGGCACCCCCGCGAGCAACGATTGCGGTATTGGCATTGACCACGACCCATTTCCAAGTGCCACGGTTTAGGTTCCGTCAAATGCGCCACACGACCAATCGTTACAGGACGACCTTTGAGCGTTTTAGCTACTTCTTTTTTGAAATGTTGTTCCAAACAGTTCAATTCCATCGGCGGCAGGAAATAACCATCTGGCAAATGCGGCAAACCCAGTTTTTCGCCACTGACACCGACAAATTTTTCGACATACGTGTACCACTGTTCCAAGTCTTTGTAGCGAATCGGCCAGTCAACAGCAATGCCTTCTTTCGCATTTGCCTCAAAGTCCAAATCACTCCAACGATAGACTTGTTTGCCCCACGTGATGGAACGTCCACCAACATGGTTGCCACGAATCCAATCAAAACGCTTTTCTTCGACGTAAGGGTTTTCGAGGTCATTTGTAAAAAAATGCTTGGTTGAATCGCCCACAAAACCGCTTCGAATTTGAATGTGGTACTTTTTAATGTCTTCTGGACTCAAACCACCGCGCAATTCCATTTCCCAAGGTTCCGTCATCATCGTCGGATAGTCTTCGACATGATTGACCATGCGCCCTTTTTCAAGTACCAAGGTTTTAAGACCTTTCTCGCACAGCTCTTTTGCTGCCCAACCACCACTCATGCCTGACCCAATGACAATAGCATCATAAGTATTGGTTTTATTTATTGTTGTATTCAGATTAGCCATAATAAAATTTTGTTTTGAATGCCAAATGTAGTTAATAATTTTACTTTTCAGTATTTTAACCCCCTCAGTATTTTGATAATTTTACAAAAGGAGATGCTTGGGAGATATGAAAAAACATGAGACATCCCGAATTTTACAACGGTCTGATTTTGTTTTAAAAATATAGTAAATCCGTTAGGATTTACTGGTTTTTGGACAAAAAGAATCCCGAATTTTGTTGTTACAAAATTCGGGATGACTCATTTTTTTAAAGAATAAATGTTTACGGATACTTATGAAACATGATATTAGGTAACAATCTCTTGACACAGCTCCACCAAAACCCCAT
>JANMJN010000234.1:0-1927 GCA_031371355.1 Saprospiraceae bacterium | reverse complement strand
ACGGAATTTTGGAGTGCTTTTTCATACCAAACAAATGCTTCATCAGGCTTATTTTCTTCTAATTTAAAAAAAAACATTTCTACAAAAGCATCCATCCGATAGTGATAATTAGGATTACCGTAACTGACCATAATATTGGGTAATATGATAATTCTATTATTAAAATAAAACACATAAACCCCTGTCAATTTTAATCGCTCTTTGATAGGTGAATCAAGAACAGGATAGTCTATGGCTTGTTTTAATAACTTTTCGGCTTCTGCATAGTTTTTTAAAGCCCTATGCGTTCCTCCTACAGCTTTCAAAAGCTCTCTGTATTGTAAGGTCAATACTGGTTTATCTACTTCCGATGCGTTTTTCAAGGCTTCATCTGCTTGATTTAAGGCTTGTTGTGAAAATTCTAAAGCGTAAGTCAAGAAAATCTCTTTCTGTTCCCAATCTACAAGCTTAAAAAGGTATATAGCAGCATCCCAACTGGTAACAAAAGAATTGGACAATTTTACAATTTTTCTTAGTTTGTTTAGGTTTTCTTCAGCTTTGACTGAATTTCCTGTGGCTTGGTACAGAAAATACAGCACACTATAATATCTGGATATATTTGTAAACGTAAACCTATCTTCATTGTAAGTTCCAAAATTTTTAGCAGAATAATAATAATCTCTCAAATCCATTTTTAATATCTGGGAGTCTTGTAATTCATAAGTTTTAAGCCTAAGGAGTTTTTCGAAATAAGGAATAGCTTTATGTAAGTCTTGGTAGAAACTACCTTTTGCTTCGTTATTAGCTAAGTTTTTTGCCCCTATATATAGATAACCTAATTTATCATAAACAATATCAGAAAAATAAGCCGAATCCAAGGATACAGCCTTCTCCAAATTTCCGATTGCTTGAGGATGAATCGCAAGGTTGCCATCAGTATCTTTGTATTTCATTTGTGCGTAGCTATGTCCTAAATTAAAATAAGCCCATGCTTGATTGGGTAATAGCTTAACGACTTTTTCTTGGTAATAAATAGCTGAATCTGGGTTATTTAATCGTATATAAATGTTTGAAAGCAATATATGTGTAGAAATCATGTTAGGTTCTAATCGAAGCCCTTCCAAAAAACATTCTTTTGCATTCATAATATCCTCTTTTTGCTCTCGTATGTTCTTATCTACAGGTTGCGAATTTGGAAATGTGTTTTTAGGTAAAGATGATTTAAGAACGACTATTCGCCCTTGTAGATATTTGTAAATATGATGCGTAGGACCAAATAATGCCATAGCTTCTTCTAAATTACGGATGGCTTTTGGTACTCGTGCGTTTCTTATAATTAAAGGAATCCCTTTTTCTCTAACGTCCTTTAAAATATCCAATTCCAACTGCATCAGTCCTACCGCCATGTTCCGCTTAATCATTTGAGCCAAATTATCAGGTAGCTTATAAGTTTCTAATTTCTTATAATGAATTAAAGCACAATCCAATGAATCATCATGAGGCGCAATACGTTTGTCTTTCAAGGCTTTTGTGAATCTTTTATAGGTTTCAACAATATTCGTATCCAATTTTGCCAAATCATCTAAATTCCGTTTTTCATCACCTCTTGTATTCACCTCCGTCATCAAAGCGAAGTTCTTTTGCTCCAATTCTGCCAATTTTTCTAACCCCTAAGTATTGGCAGTAGATAAAAGCTGTGAACTATTACCAATGATAATCGGCGTTTGCACATTCGGGCTGGCTTGTTTAGACACATTGACTTTCAAATAGTTATCTAATTCACCGACTGATATGCGTTTATCCGCATTGGCATCTGCATGACCTGTTAAACCATTGACCAAATGGTCAACACAGCTGAAATCCAGATCAGCCATACACCCCACAAATGCGTATCTACCGTCCCGAACAAACGGCCGTCGTACAACAAAAACGGAATCGCCACCATCTG